>NZ_JBOGCC010000001.1:0-1819 GCF_051656525.1 Clostridium sp.
TTTCTAACATACGAACCCTCCTCTGATATTAAAATGGCAACCTATTTGAGGGCAACTGATTCATATTTGCTTAAAACAAATACTTCAATTATTTGCTATATAACTCAACGATAAGAGTTTCATTAACTGGTACGTCAATATCTTCTCTGTCTGGCATAGCAACTACTTTGCCTTCGTAGTTTTCAACGTTAGCTTCTAACCATTTTGGTAAAGTCTTTGGATTTTCAACGAAAGTTTTGAACTTTTCGCTTCCTCTGCTTTTCTCACAAACAGCAATTACGTCGTTTACTGCAACTTTATAAGAAGCAATATCAACTTTCTTACCATTTACTAAGAAATGTCCGTGGTTAACTAATTGTCTTGCTTCATTTCTTGAAGCTCCGTAACCTAATCTATATACAACATTATCTAATCTTAATTCTAATAACTTTAATAAGTTTTCACCAGTAATACCCTTCATGTGTTCAGCCTTTTCATAGTATGCTCTGAATTGACCTTCTAACACTCCGTATATTCTTCTAGCTTTTTGCTTTTCTCTTAATTGTACTCCGTAGTCAGATAATTTCTTTCTAGCTGCTCCGTGTTGTCCTGGTGCGTAGCTTCTTCTAACGAAAGCACATTTGTCTGTATAACATCTATCCCCTTTAAGGAATAACTTCATACCTTCTCTTCTACATAATCTACATGTAGCTCCAGTATATCTTGCCATCTAATTACACCTCCTGTTTTGAAACGATACTAAACTCTTCTTCTTTTTGGTGGTCTACATCCATTGTGTGGAATTGGAGTAACATCTTTAATTAGAGTTACTTCTAATCCTGCTGCTTGTAAAGATCTTATTGCTGCTTCTCTACCAGCTCCAGGTCCTTTAACATAAACCTCTATGCTTTTTAATCCGTGTTCCATTGCTATTTTAGCTGCAGTTTCTGCTGCCATCTGAGCTGCAAATGGAGTGCTTTTTCTTGATCCCTTGAAGCCTAGAGCTCCAGCACTTGACCATGATAATGCATTTCCAGCTGCATCTGTTAAAGTAACTATTGAGTTATTAAATGTTGACTTTATGTGCGCTGCACCATGCTCAACGTTTTTTCTTTCTTTTCTTCTTCTAGTCTTTTTAACCTTTGCCATTGCCTTCCCTCCTTAACTATTTCTTCTTGTTCGCTATTGTCTTCTTAGGACCTTTTCTTGTTCTTGCATTAGTCTTAGTTTTTTGTCCTCTTACTGGAAGACCTCTTCTGTGTCTCATTCCTCTGTAACAACCAATTTCAACTAATCTCTTGATATTTAAAGCAACTTCTCTTCTTAAGTCACCTTCAATAGTAAGTTCCTTAATGTAAGTTCTTAAAGCATTAACTTCTTCTTCAGATAAATCTTTAACTCTTGTATCTGGATTTATTCCTGTTGCTGCTAATATCTTATGTGAAGTAGGTAACCCAATTCCGTAAATGTAAGTTAAACCTATTTCAACTCTTTTTTCTCTTGGTAGGTCAATACCTGCTATTCTTGCCATTAAAATTTACACCTCCTGGTAATTGAAATGCCATTATCTTTTCGATAACTTTTTAAAAATATATATAATAAAATTTTAGGCCAATAGTAAGAATTTGTTCTTCTATTGTCAGCCGCCCTAAAATCTAATTATTGAATTAAATGCCTATATAATCATATTTGACTTTTGGAAAAAAGTCAACTAATTTTAAATACCTAATCTGTATTTTTTGCCTAATATTTTATATTAGCCTTGTTTTTGCTTGTGCTTAGGATTTTCACAGATAACCATTACTCTTCCTTTTCTTTTTATTACTTTGCACTTCTCGCA
>NZ_JBOGCC010000002.1:0-1294 GCF_051656525.1 Clostridium sp.
ATAGAGCAATAGATGGTGGTCTTGCAGCAGCTAAAATGGAATTAATGATTGATGCATTAGGACTTGGTACATACTTTAGTGGTTTCTTAGAAAGAGCAATTGCTATGAATCCAAAATTAAAAGAATTCTTAGGAATAAACGAAAAGGAAGAATTAGTAGGATGTATGGTTGTAGGATATCCTAGAGTTAAATATAAGAGAACTGTTCCAAGAAAAGAAGTAAAAGTAACTAGAATGTAGTAAATTTAAAAAATTCTCTTAAGGCACTTTTTAGAAGTGGCTTAGGAGGATTTTTTTGTTTTATTTAAAATGATAAAATAAGATGGGAGGTGTTTTTTATGAAAAAATGTTTAT
Source organism: Clostridium sp. (assembly GCF_051656525.1). Taxonomy (GTDB): domain Bacteria; phylum Bacillota; class Clostridia; order Clostridiales; family Clostridiaceae; genus Clostridium. The sequence goes on from NZ_JBOGCC010000002.1 coordinate 354, forward strand.
ATTGTGAAAAAGAATTGAAGGATGATTATTATTCAAATAAAGTAGGATATTTTTGTTCGGAAGAGCATTTTGATAAGTATTTAGAAAATCTATCAGATGAAGATTATATACAGGTTCAAAATTCGTTTTGTACATGTAGTGATGATTAGAAATTAAAAAAATTAAGCCTAATAGGAATCCTATTAGGCTTAATTTTTTTTAATGTAGTATATTTTGAAACAATATCTTTGAGACTGTAATTATTTTAATACGTTTAAAACTTCTCTAGCAACAGCAGCACCAGATGCTGGGTTTTGTCCTGTAACTATTCTGTCTTGTGAAACAGCAAATTCAGCCCAGTTTTCTTTAGATACATAGTTTGCACCTCTATTTACAAGTTCAGTTTCAGTTAAGTAAGGAACTAATTTATCTAATCCAACAGCAATTTCTTCACTATTAGAGAATCCAGTAACTTTAACTCCATCAACTAAGTTTTTACCGTTAGATAATTTGATATTTAGTAATCCAGCTAAACCATGACAAACAGCTGAAACTATTCCACCATTTTCATAAATTTTTCTTGAAATATCTTGTAAATTAGTATCATTAGGAAAATCCCAGATAACTCCGTGTCCACCAGTGTAGTAAATTACATCATAATCATCAGGGTTTATTTGATCAGCGGCTATTGTATTTCCTAATTTATTCATGAAGGCTTTATCAGTGTAATATTTCCAATCAGTAGCACCCATAAAATCTTTTTCTAAACTATGTGGATCAATTGGAGTATATCCACCTTTTGGACTTACATAATCAATCTCACAACCTGCTTTTTCCATAACATCTACAAAGTGAACAGCTTCACCAAGCCATAAACCAGTAGGTACTTCAGCATTTTCGTATTTAGATACATTTGTAACAACAACTAATATTTTTTTCATTTGTAACATCTCCTAAAATTT
>NZ_JBOGCC010000003.1:0-29414 GCF_051656525.1 Clostridium sp.
CTGGCCCACGCCTTAGAAGGGCGTTGCTCTATCCAGCTGAGCTAAAGACGCATATTGGAGCGGGTAGTGAGAATCGAACTCACCTTTCCAGCTTGGAAGGCTGGAGTATTACCGATATACGATACCCGCATACTTTTTAAGTTGTCTGCCTTATTTATTATAACTCTTTTATCAAATTTGTCAAATACTTTTTTTTATTTGATAAATTCAAAATGGTCGGGGTGACAGGTCTCGAACCTGCGACCTCATGGTCCCAAACCATGCGCGCTACCATCTGCGCCACACCCCGTTAAATGTTTTTGTATTTCTTGGTTTCCCTCAACGACAAGAATTATTCTACAATATCTTAAAACAAGTGTCAACACTTTTTAAAAAACTTTTTTACTTTTTTATTTTATTATACAATAATACACTTTATCCCTGCATTTATTAATACCTTCTTACTTAAAAGAATAACTTTTTAACAAAATATCAATACGTATATTTTGTTAAAAACTCTAGTTAATAATTAGAAAAACTAAATTGGCAAAATCAATTCAGTTTTTCTTTATCTTAAATTCGCCCAAGCGAATTTTTTCCTTAATTCTTAATTCTTAACTAAAAAAATATTTTATTTCAGTTGTTACTTCCCCATTCTCTATATTTATAAATCCCATAGAGTTTCCTTTTCCTTTTGGAATTGTTGTACTTCCAGGGTTCATTAATATTATATCATCCATCTTTTCTATCATCTCAATATGGCTATGTCCAAATAATACAATATCTGCACCTACTTCTTTCCCTTTATAGTAAATATTATTATATCCATATTTTACTCCATACAAATCACCATGAGTCATGAAAATTTTCTTTCCTTCTAACTCTATTATTTGTTCCTTTGGATATTCATCTTTAAAATCACAGTTTCCATCTACACCATATATTTTTTTATTTAATTTCTCTTTAAACCTTTTTATATCTCTTGAGCAATCTCCTAAATGAAGAATTACGTCAACATCTTTTAAGTTTTCTATAGCTATATCTATATACTTTTCTATACAGTGTGTATCACTTACTACTCCTATCTTCATAAAAACACCTCTAATTATAAAACTTTTTTTATCTCATCTTTTAATTTTTCTAATGCTTTTCCTCTATGACTTACTTTATTTTTCTCTTCTTTTGTTGCTTCACCAAATGTTTTATTTAGTTCTTCATTAAAAAATAATGGATCATATCCAAATCCACCTTCACCATCTAACTCTTCTAATATTCTACCTTCAACTTCTCCATAAAAGTCTACACTTTTATCTAAATCATTTACTAATGTTATATGGCAAATAAATCTTGCTTTTCTATTTTGAACTCCATTTAACGCCTCTAATAACTTTTCATTGTTTTTCTTATCATTCCCATGTTCTCCTGCATATCTTGCTGAAAATACACCTGGTGCTCCATCTAAAGCTTCTACTTCTAGTCCTGAATCATCTGACATTACTATAAAGTTTTTTTCACCTTTACTTATTAGATAATCTCTTATTTCTTTAGCTTTTTTATATGAGTTTTCTTTAAATGTTTTTCCATCTTCTTCTACTTCAATATCTATACCCATTTCTTCTAATGACTTTATATCTACGTTTAGTGTACTCAAAATATATTTTATTTCTTCAATTTTTTTCTTATTATTACTTGCTAATATAAATTTTTTCATTATGCTTCACCTGTACCAATCCATAACGCATCCATTTTAAGTGCATTTTTTTGAACATTAATCATTTGCTTTAATCCTTTTTCTCCCAAATCTAAAAGCTTATTTAAATCAGCTCTTGTCATTGGACTTTCTTCACCTGTTCCTTGAACTTCAACAAACTCTCCTTCATCTGTTCCTATTATATTCATATCAACCTTTGCTTTTGAATCTTCTTCATAACATAAATCTATAATCTTTTCATTATTTACAATACCTACACTTGTAGCTGCCACATAACTTCTAATTGGATATACCTTAAAAGGCTTTTCCTTATGAATTTTATTTACCGCATCTACTAGAGCTATAAATGCACCTGATATTGCTGTTGTTCTAGTTCCCCCATCAGCTTGAATAACATCACAGTCAACCCATAATGTTTTTTCCCCTAACGCCTTTAAGTTAACTACTGATCTTAAAGCTCTTCCTATTAACCTTTGAATCTCCATAGTTCTTCCATCAACTTTTAATCTTGCAATATCTCTTATTTTCCTAGTTCCTGTTGCTCTTGGTAACATATTATATTCTGCTGTAATCCAACCTTCTCCTTTTCCTTTTAAAAATGGTGGAACTTTATCTTCTATAGACACATTACATAAAACTTTTGTATCCCCAACCTCTATATAAACTGAACCTTCTGCATACTTTGTATAGCTTCTAGTTACTTTAACATTTCTTATTTGTTCATTTTTTCTACCATCAATTCTCACGAATTTCACCATCCCAATCTTTAAATTTTCTTATTCTTTTATCTTATATAATATTTTCTTATTCTTTTATCTTATATAATATCACTTCTCTTAAAGTTTATGTATATTAATAATAAATATATATTTTCCATTCACATTTTTCTCCATACTTTCATAGTATTAATATGAGAATTATATAAGAGGTGAAAAGTTTTGAAATATATAGGACCATTTTTTAGAATGAATAGTCTTTCATATGAAGAAATTTGTGGACAGCTTTTTCATTTTTCCAAAGAATCTATAAAAATATTAGCTTTGAACTCTAAGTGTGGATTTATATCTCCTCTTAGAAATTCAAAAAAAGATTCTTCTCTTGAAAAGCTTGGAATACTACAAAAGTATTCTCCACTTTTATGTATTTATAGAAAGGCTTCTCCAGTTTTTATTCATAATAAAACATCCCAAGGATTTGATTCATCTACATTTAAGCGTGAAATAAATCCTACAGCAAATGCATTAATGACAATTTGTATAGATGAACTTTCAAATTATTATTCTAACTTTGATACTGATTCAAAAGAAAGAACTCTTGAAGGATTTTTTGAAGATGTTGCTAATGAGCAACTAGAGTTCTATTACAATAACCTTAGAAACAATGAAGGAATTTTTGTGTCTAAAAAAAATATTTTTTCAACTGGAAATAAAGATGCAACATTAATTGATAAAGATAGAAAATTTATTTTTAGTGATCAAGCATTTATGATGGTAGCTTATTATATGCATTCTAAGACTACTTCTGATGAAAAAATTAAAAAAGATTATGAAAATTTCTCTAATCAAATTCTTCAAATGTTTTCTGACTATAAAGAAGCGCTTTACAACCTTTCCTTTGATGAGGGTATTAAAACATTAATAGCTTTTAATATTTACTTTGAATATTCTAAGGATAATGAAATAGTTCCTTTAATAACTGATTTATGTGAATTCTTAACTAATAAATTCAGTGAAAAAGATTATTACGTTAACTCATTAGAAAATGTTTGCTTATTTTCTATTAGTCTAATGTATTCCTATGAACATACGAACCTTTTTACTTTTAAAGAGAAATGTGATGAAATCATGTCAAAACTTATCTCTCTTTATAATGAGGAAATGCATGTTATACAAAAGCTTACTGATAAAAAAAGCATTAAATATACTTCTTTTGATATTTGTTTTTATTTCTTAGCCTTAGTTTTATATGCTAATAAAACTAATAAACAATCTGAATATAAAAATATGATATCTAATATTTATAAGAAATACATCTTAAATTCAGGACTTATCACAAGTTGGCCAAAAGCACCTACATTAGATGATAAGGAACGTTATAAAGGATTTTCTAAGCTTTCAAAAGATATGCTTGATGAGACATTCTTTTCTATGCCTAATCTAACTACTCCTGATGAAAGTGGTATTGCTCCTGTTATTTTGAAAAATATATCTCTTTCTTTAAAGAAAGATAAATTTGAAGTTCCTAAAAATACTTTTGATAGTAGCAAAAATATTTTTATTCTCTTCTTATTTATGTTTATTTTAAAAGAGAACTTCTATAACTGTTTAGATATACCTATGAAAGATACTACTAAGCATTCTAGCTCTCCAACAAAGGACGATTCTTTAGTAGATGGCTCTGAATATGTTGAAGCTGAAATAGTTAATGATCCATCTTTATGTGAATAGCAATCACTCCTTTAAAATAGATAAACGAAATAAACCTAGTGAAAAATAACTTAATTTCTCACTAGGTTTATTTATTATGCTTTTTAATTTATTTTTCCTGTATCGTTGTAAAATTTATATTACCATAGTAGTCAAAACTAATATTATCCACATTCTCAGATATAGCTACATTTTTATTTTCAAAATATAAGGGCAAAATCCTATAATTATTAAACAAGCTATTTTCTAACTCTCTAAATTTTGATTTTACTTTTACTTTTTCTTTATTAAATAATTTATTTTCAGCTTCATTATACCAGTGTTCTAAGCTTTCAAAGGTCTCTCCCCTTTCTATTTCTATTGCCTCTATACCAATTAAAGTTGTATGATATCTATCTCTTAATGCTATATTTTTATATTCCTCTTCTTTTACTAAGATACAGCTTAATGTACTTTCAGTATTTTCTTTTATCCATTTTTCTATATATCCACATAATACTCGATTTTCTTGTGTATCTAATGCTAGCATTGTTAAAACTTTCGGAAGATTACCTTTTGATTTTGTCGTAGATACCTTTCTTCCTTGTACTATATTTAGCTCACTTTTATCTTCTACAAAATAACTATAATCTGCCATACTTATATAGTTACTATTCTCTTCATAATATCCTTCTATTGCCTTTAGTAATGTTTTATATATAACTTTTCTATTTTCTAAATTCATATCCTTATGAATACTATTTATATAAAGATATTTTCCTGTCTTTGCACTAAATGTTTTAAGTCTTCCCTCTTCTTCTAATCTATTAAGTTGTTTTGATGGTGGATTTACCACAATATCTACTTCTCCAGTTTCAAATTTTGCCATTGAAGTTTCTTCACTCATATTTCTTATAATATTCATTTCATTTGGTATATTCTCTTTTACATAAGCTGTTTTTTTCAAAATTATTTCTTCATCTGTTACCTTATCAATAACATAATTTCCTGAAGTTATTATCACATTATGAGTAGTCTTTATGTCCGCCCATAAGTCCACATTTTTTCTAAGCTTATATATAGGTTTTGTAAGCTCCTCTATAAACTTAGAATCCTTTTTATTTAATCTTATCGTAATAGAATTTTCTCCTTCTATAATTGCTAGCTTAGAATTATCAATTCCTTTTGATGCCCTAAACTCCCTTGCACCATATATATTTAAAACTCCTTGTATATCTTCTTCTTTTTCTGAAATTATTAGTTCTTTTAAAAACCATACTATATCTGATGGCAAAATATCTTTTCCATCACTCCATTTTATATCTTTTTTCAATATAAATTCATAATGAAGTCCATTATCTTTAACGTTTATTTTTTCTACTAATTCGTTTTCTACTTTTCCTTCATTATTTTTCATTACTAAGCCTTTGCTTGTAGCTGTTATTATATCTATCTCTCTCATAGATAAATTATTTACATCTTTTAAATTATTATTTATATTTCCTAAAGCATAAGTAAATCCACTAGTTTCTGTACTTCCTTCCTCATAGTATACATCTATAAAACTTAAAATTAATAATCCTACTAAAAATGAACCTATTACTGTCATTACTATTTTTTTTATCATAATATTTCTCACTCCTCATAAACATTATAATTATTAACATTTTTCTAGTTTTGTAAACATATAGGTTAATATTTACTTTTTATTTTGTTAAGGTTATATAATATTTATGTTATAATTAACTAAAACTTATAGGAGGTCCTATTATGGATTTTTTAATAATCACAGTTTCAATTGTTGGAATAGTATTTATGTTGACCTTTATGTTCATAGGAATTTGGCTATTCATAGTTGGATTGAAAGCCTATAATCAAATGAGATATAAAAACTACATTTTAGAAAAAATACATGAAAAATTGACTATAATATCACACTCAAACTCAAAAAAAAGTTCTGAAGAAGAAGCTTTTCTAGAAGATGTTTCTGACCTTTTAGATATTTCTGAGTTTGAAAACATAAAAGAATTTGAAAAAAGAGACCATCTTAAATAATGATGGTCTCTTTTCTTATCTTACTGAGCTTACTATAAAAAATATTGATGATAGACTTATTAACGCACAAATTAAAGTATATATATACTTTTTCATTCCATACTCTTCTATCCAAAATTTTAATGCCCATGTCCCCATTGTTATAAATAAACATACTTGTAGTGTAAAGTAGGTATTAAACATTTCTCCTACATAGTAAAATTGATAGGATGTTAAAAATGTGCATATTATTACAATTCCTGATACTATACTCATTAAAATTGCAACTATATTTATTATCTTTCTCATTTTTTACGCTCTCCTAAATCATATTTTCAAACTCATCCTCCGAAATAGTTTTTACACCTAATTCTTCTGCCTTTATTAATTTTGAACCTGCTTCTTCTCCATATACAACATAGTCAGTCTTTTTACTCACACTTCCTGCTACCTTTGCACCTAAAGCTTCTAGTCTTTCTTTTATCTCTTTTCTAGAGTATTTTTGCATAGTTCCTGTAACTACTACTGTTTTTCCTGAAAATATACTTTCCTCAACTTCTTTTTCTTCAAAGTGTGGATTAACTCCAAGATTTAAAAGTTCATCTATAATCTCAATAACCTTTTCCTCATGGAAAAAATCTAAAACATTTTTAGCTACTATATCTCCAACATCTTGTACAGACACTAACTCTTCAAATGTAGCATTTTTTAATCCTTCTATTGATTTAAACTTAGCCACTATATCCCTAGCAGTTTTTGCTCCAACATTTTGTATTCCAAGCGCATATATAAATGCCTCAAGTGAACATTCTTTACTAGCTTCTATTGAATCTAACAGATTTTGTGCTTTCTTAGGTCCAAACTTTTCAAGACCTATTAAATCTTCTTTATTTAATTTATATAAATCGCAAATTGATTTTATATTAAGCTTTTCAAATAATTGTTCTGCTGTTCTTTCTGAGAACCCTGCAATATTCATAGCTTCTCTAGAGCCATAATGAACTATACTTTTTACCATTTGTGGTTTACATGAAAGAGTATTTTCACAGAAGTAATGTGCTCCTATTAAACTTAAATGACTTCCACAAGCAGGACATACTTCTGGTGGTAATATTTCTTTTGAACCTTCTAATGAATCTGCTACTACTCCCATTATCTCAGGAATAACATCATTAGATCTTCTCACAAACACTCTTGCACCAATTCTTACTTCTTTTTTCTTTATATCATCCATATTATTTAAAGTTGCTCTTTTTACAGTAACTCCTGCAAGTTCAATTGGTTCTAATATAGCTGTTGGCGCAACTCTTCCACTTCTTCCTACATTCCATTCTACATCTAAAAGCTCTGTAGTTGCTTCTTGTGCCTCAAACTTATATGCGATAGCCCATTTAGGGAATTTTACTGTATAACCTAGAAGTTCTCTTGTTCTAATATCATCTATTGCAATCACTAATCCATCAATATCATAATTTAAAGAAAATCTTATATCTTTAATATAATCAATTTCTTTTTGAATATCTGAGATAGTAGTTCCTTCTGCCATATAGTCATCCATAGGAAAACCATTTTCTTTTATAAAGCTTAACATTTCTTTATATGTTTTAAATCCTTCTCCCTCTTTATAACCTACATCATAAAAGAACGCTGATAAATTTCTATTTGCTGTTTCACGTACATTTAAATTTCTAAGTGCACCTGCTGCTCCATTTCTTAAATTCTTTAATGGAACTTTTGCAGTTTCATTATACTTTTCAAAAGCCTCTGTTGTCATAACAGCTTCTCCATGAATTTCAAATACATCTGTAGTATCTATCTTTAGTGGGATACTTTTTATAGTTTTAACTTGAGCTGTTACATTTTCTCCAACAACTCCAGTTCCTCTTGTTGCTCCAACAACTAAAACTCCATTTTCATCATATGTTAAGTTAACAGTAAGACCATCAAACTTCTTTGTCATAATATATTTTAAATCTGGTAATTCTTCTCCTCTAGCTCTTATCTCATTTACAAATTTAACATTTCTATTATGCCATTCTTGTATTTCTTCAATACTTTGGGCCTTATCTAAACTCCAAAGTTTAGCCTTATGAGTATACTTAGTAAATCCATCTAAAACCGTATCACCTACTCTCACTGTTGGAGAGTAAGGTAATATTAAATTTAATTCTTTTTCAAGTTTTGCAAGTTCATCATATTTTAAGTCATATTCTTTATCTGTTACTGTTGGATTATCTAAAGAGTAATATTCATATGAATATCTATTAAGCTCTTTAATTAAACTTTCCATCTTCTCTCTCTTATCCATATAAAGACCTCCCTTATACTAGCTCTAAATTTGCCATTGATAACATTAATATTTTTATTCCTTGCTTATCGAATACTATTGTAAGCTTTTTATCACCATTAGCTTCTACAACTGAAACTACTGTTCCAAATCCAAACTTATCATGTTTTACTTTCTTTCCTGCAGTTATATCACTACTATTTATATTTATGTTTCTATTCATCTTTGGTTTTGTACTAACTGCACTATTTAATCCATGAGCTTTTCTTTCCCTTTGATTAATATTGTTATAATATCCATTTCCATTAGTCTTTTTAACATTTCCACTGCCATTTACAAACTCTTTTAAATCAAATCTTATTTCGTTTATAAAGTCAGATTGACTAAATGATGTTATCCTACCAAATAATAATCTTTTCTCAGCTGATGTCATATATAAACTTTCTTTTGCTCTTGTTATTCCAACATAACAAAGCCTTCTAGCTTCTTCAAGTTGACTATGATCATTCATATCTGTGTTGCTTGGGAATATTCCATTTTCCATTCCTACCATAAATACATACGGGAATTCTAGTCCCTTGGCACTATGAAGAGTCATTAATACTACATAATCCTCCTCTTCTTCCTCACCACGTTCCACATCTTGAACTAATGCTACGTTTTCTAAATAATCAGTTAATGTATTTTCTTCTGGATTATCTTTTTCAAATTGAACTGCATCTGATACAAGTTCTTTTAAGTTTTCTATTCTACTCTTATCTTCTATTTCTTCTGATTTTTCAAGCTCCGCTAAATACCCACTATCTTTAAGAATACTTTCTATAAGAACTGATGGTGGCATACTTTCTGCAAGTATTATAAAGTTTTCCATAAGAGATGTGAACTTTTCTATTGCCGTACAGTTTCTAGCAGTTAATGTACTTATTGTTCTAACTTCAGTTAAAGCATCCCAGAAATTTAATCCAAAATCCTCTGCAAATGTTTGAACCTTATCTATAGTTGCTGCACCAATACTTCTTTTAGGTACATTTATAACTCTTCTTATACTTACGTCATCTTGTGGATTAACTAAAATCTTAAGGTATGCAAGCATATCTTTTATCTCTTTTCTATCATAGAACTTTGTTCCACCAATAATTTTATATGGAATTCCACGTCTTCTAAAACATTCCTCAAAATTACGTGACTGTGCATTAGTTCTGTAAAGAACTGCAAAATCTTTATATTTAGAATTTTCATCTTTAGCTGAAATATCTTTTATTTCTTTTGCTATAAAATCAGCCTCTTCTTTATCTGAAAATGCTCTATGAATTTTTATCTTACTTCCTGACTCTTGCTCTGTTCTTAAAGCTTTATCTTTTCTTCTTGAGTTATTTACTATAACTTCATTTGCTGCATCTAATATATTTCCCTTTGAACGATAGTTCTGCTCAAGTTTTATTACCTTACAGTTTGGATAGTCTTTTTCAAAATCAAGAATATTTTGAATGTCTGCCCCTCTCCATTGATAGATACAGTTATGAACAACTACTCCATTTGCAATATAGTTTCTAGTGTCTTCTATATTTAAATCATATACTTTTCCTATATATTCACTCTTTTCTATAGACACAACCTTTTCTTCTACAACTTTTCCATTAATAACTACAGGTACTAACATCCCTTCTCTAATACTTCCAAGAGGCATTAAAGAATAACTTTTCCCTTCAGATAATTTAGCCTTCTTTACAACTTCAAAAGCTTCTTCTGTTTCTCTAAGCTTTCTTGTAAATTCTTCTGCTTCATCATACTCTGCTCTTTCAATTTCTATTCTAAAAGTATTTCTCTTTCCATCTCTTACTGAAAAACCTGCATTCTCAAACTTTTCTTTGCTTTCTTCATCAGAGCTATTTAAACCTATTCTATTACTAAAAATACCCTTAGCATTTAATTTTCCACCAAAGAAAGTTAAGTTTATTCTTTTTCTTATACTTTCTCCTCTTATTACTGCCCCACTTAAATGATGTGCATATTCCTCATATAAGCCTTCCTCACTCATTAATTTTTCTGCTCTTTCAGCGGTATTAATTTCTTTATAAAGATTACTTATCATATCTTGTGATACTTTTATATTTCTTCCTTTTGCATGGAATAATAACTTTGGTAATCCATATTTTACTGAGAAATATTCTTCATAGTAACTTGCTTCACTTACATTTTGACATACCTTAAGTATCCACATTTTATCTGCTTTTTCACCATTTAATCTTACGGCAAGACCTGATGCATCCATGCCTTCTTTTCTACTTCTTATAGATGCTGTTCTTCCTATTCTATATCCAAAACCATTCTTATACATTAAATAAACAAAATGCTTATTATCTTCTAAGTTTAACTTACTAAAAGTAATGTGATTTTTAGTTCCACTAAGAACTTTACCGCTCTCAGTAGTTATTTTTATAATCTCTTCTTTTACTTCCTTTGAACTTATACCTCTAACTTTAGAAACATTAACTTTTCCATTTCCTATAGCTGAAACTATTGAATCTCCTTCTTTAATTTCTTCTATTCTTACTTGACCATCTTCTGTTTCTATTAAAGTTCCTTCTACTAGACATTGGTCATCATCTCCAACAACACAGATATTTTTATATCTCTTTGCAAGCATTTTTACAAGTTCATACTGTGCGCCATTTGTATCTTGATACTCGTCTACCATAATATATTGGAATTTATTTTGATAAAATTCTAATGTTTCTTCGCTTGATTTAAATAATTCTACTGTTTTAAATATTAAGTCATCAAAATCTAAAGCATTGTTTTCTTTTAATCTTTTTTGATACATAGCATAAACATCTGCAATTTTTTTCTCTCTAAAATTGCTTTCATGCTCCCTCATAAAGCTCCCTGGAGTTTGCATTGTATCTTTTGCTCTTCCTATTTTCCCCATTACCTCTTGAAGTGTAATATCTTTTTCATTTATATTTAAAGCTTTAATACATTCTTTTAATAGTACTTTTTGATCTGATGTATCATATATAGTAAAACCTTTTTTATATCCTAGCCTATCTATATCTCTTCTTAAAATACGCACACAAGTTGAATGGAACGTTGAAATCCACATAGAATCAGCCTTTTCTCCTATAATTCCTCTAACCCTATCTCTCATTTCCTTTGCTGCTTTATTTGTAAAAGTTATAGCAAGTATTTTCCATGGCATTATTCCTAAATCATCTATCATATGTGCCATTCTATATGTTAAAACTCTTGTTTTCCCTGAACCTGCCCCTGCAAGTATCAATACCTGACCTTCAACAGTACTTGCTCCCTCATACTGTTCCTTATTTAAAAGTGATTTTAAATCCAAGATTAAATCCTCTCCCTTCAGCGATAAATCTGTCTATTAAGAAATTAAAAGCCCAGGATAATTCCTAGACTCCTAATTTTAATTAACTATTTTCTTATCTTAAAGTATATCACATTTAATAAATTTAATACAAAATCAAAAGATTTTATTTATTAAATATAGAACATACATTCTAGTATATGCTAACATTTTTAAAGTATTCTACACCAAAGTCTACTGTATCTTTCATATTAAATACTTTTACATTTGCATTTCCAACTTTCTCATTTAAAACATTATACTTTTCTTCAAACTCTTCTCCTGCAAACATAAATAGCTCTGTTTTATATTCACCATCATCATATGTTTTATAAACTCTTTCGCCATGCTCTATAATTGGTGAAATTTGAACTCTATTTTCTAAATTTCCCGCTCTATACTCACTTAAATGAAAGGATGTATTTACATCATACTCTACTCCTATAAAAAGAATCTTAAAATCTAAATCATACATTTTTCTAAGAGGACTCTCTTCTCCAAGTCCATAGCTTAAACTATGTTCTTTAGTTACTTCTTCTGCTTCTTTTCCCCAAGCTGCAAAAGAATAAATAGGATGATAACTTCTAAGAACATCTACTCTATTTCTAAAGTTTTCAACAATTTTACCCATTCCATAAGTTTCAGTACTCTCCCTATCAAATGCAAGCATTTCTTCTCTTATTTTTTCAAACCACTCATTTTTAACAGGAGGTTCTCCCCAAAACACTGGATCTACTAAATTTGTACTATGAGTTGGCATTACAAGTGTTCCTTCTTCTCCTATAACAGTCATCAAACTTTCAACAACTGCACGTGCTCCATCTAATACCCACCCTAAAGACGATAATTTTGAATGAACTAATACTTTATCCCCTTTTTTTAAACCTATTCTTTCAAACTCATTAATTAAAAAAGATTTTGTAACTGGTATTTCTGTTTCGTTTATTAGTCTTTCTATAGTGTCCATATAATCCTCCTACTTTATAGTAATATCAAAATCCTTTAAAAGTCCTAAAACTTCTGGCATTGAAAACTTTGCTTTCTTTATTTTATTTCTTTCTGGGCTTATGGTATAATCCATAGCTTCACTAAAATCTGCCTTACTTAAATTTGTATTTTCAAAAATTGATTCACTTAATGATGAATCTTTAAACTTTGCTTCCCTTAAATCACAGTTCATAAAATCAGAACCAATAATATTACATCCTGTAAATTTTACTTTAGGTATTTTAAGACCTGTATAACTACAACTTTGAATAAGTGACTTTCTAAATTCAAAATCTAATATAAAAGCATCGCACTTAGTGAAATCTACACCAACAATCTTACAATCTATAAAAATTACTCCTCTAAGTTTTGAATCTTTTAATCTAGTCAATGTAAAGTTACATTCCTTAAATGTACAATTATCAAAAGTACATTCTAAAAATTCTGCACTTGAAAAATTACATCTATTAAATATACATTCCTCAAATATTGAATCATATAAACTATTATTCCTACTTTCAAGTCTTTCAAAAACTTCATCATTATATTCAGTATTATCTAAAATTCTATCCATATAAATAAAACACCACTCTCATATTTAATTTATTTTATTTTACAACTTTCTAAAATTTTTTTCCACAAATTGCTTCACTTTATAATTAGATATATAATTTTTATAAATAAATATTACTTAAAGGAGTTTATTATGAACAATTTAAATAAATTAAAAGAGTGTACCCTTTGCATTAGAAACTGTAAAACAGATAGAACTTCTGGAAAGCTTGGAGCCTGCCTTTCATCAGATAAAATCTTAGCAGCTCGTGCAGAACTTCATTTTTGGGAAGAGCCACCTATTTCACTAGATACAGGCTCTGGAACTGTATTTTTTTCAAACTGCAATTTAAAATGTGTTTTTTGCCAAAACCATGATATAAGTCAAGAACATAAGGGTAAAGAAATTTCTATAGAAAGACTTTCTGAAATTTTTTTAGAACTTCAAGAAAAAGGGGCAAATAATATTAATCTAGTTACACCAACTCACTATGCTCCACTAATAATTGAAGCTATAAAATTATCTAAAGAAAATGGATTAATTTTGCCTATTTTATATAATACAAATGGATATGATTCCTTAGATACTATAAAGATGCTAGATGGATATATAGATGTTTATTTACCTGACTTTAAATATTTTGATGATAAATATTCTATTAAATATTCTAAAGCAAAAGGATATAGAGAAAATGTCACTGAAATTTTAGAAGAAATGTACAAACAAGTTGGTAAAAATAAATTTGATGAAAAAGGAAGAATGATAAAAGGAATGATTATACGACATCTTATGCTTCCTGGACTTTTATTTGACTCAAAAAAAGTTATAGACACTATCTATAAAATGTTTGGTGATAATGTTTATATAAGCATAATGAATCAATATACGCCTATGTTTAAAGCCTTAGAATTTAAAGAAATCTCAAAACCTTTAAATCCTAAAATGTATGATTCATTAATTTCATATGCTGCCGAAATAGGTGTTAAAAATGCCTTTATTCAAGAAAGTTCATCAAGTACAACTGATTTTGTACCAGACTTTAACTTTCAAGGATTATAATTTATTTTTTAAAATGAATTTTTTTCTTTCAATATTTATATACTAAATGATGAGGTGATAAATATGAAAGAATTTAAATTAAAACCATTAAAATTTGATTATGATGCTTTAGAACCTATTATTGATAAATCTACTGTTCTTATTCATCATGATAAACATCAACAAGCATATACTGACAACTTAAATAAAGCTTTAAAAGATTGTAATGATTGTTTAGAAGAGGATACTCTTTGTTACATTTTAAAGCATCTAGATAAAATTCCTGAAAATAAAAGAACTGCTGTAATTAATAATGGTGGTGGAGTTTTTAATCATGAATTTTACTGGGAAGGCTTAAATGCACCAAATAGCACTTCACTTTGTGGAAACATAAAAAATGCAATAGATAAAACCTTTGGTTCATTTGAAAAATTCAAGGAAGAATTTTCAAATGCAGGTGCTACACAATTTGGTTCAGGATGGGCTTGGCTTGTCTTAGATAAAAGTAATAAACTTAAAATCACAAAAACACCAAACCAAATCTGTCCTATCTCAGACGGTGAAATCCCACTTCTAACAATGGATGTTTGGGAACATGCTTATTATTTAAAATATCAAAATAAAAGACCAGAATATATAAAAAACTTCTTCGACATCATAGATTGGAACGTTGTTGAAGAAAGATATAATAGCCACATTCAATTTTAACAAAAAGAACTCACTAAAATTTAGTGAGTTCTTTTACTATCTTATATATTTAAGAATTTTTCAAATCTTTCTCCAACTTTTTCTTCACCTAAAATTTGCATTATAGTATAAAGATCAGGAGTATTTGTTCTATGAGTTATTGCAATTCTTACAGCTCCTGCAAAGTCTGAAACCATTCCTTTGAACTTTTCTGGCTCTGCTTTAAATTCTTTTCTATTAGTTGCAAATCCGTTGTTTGAAGCTAATTCTTTTAAGTGCTCAAACCATTCTTCTTGGCTACTTAATCCATGATTATAAGCATCTTTATAAACTCTTATAACTTCTTTTGCAGTTTCTAATGATAAAGTTTTTGGAAGTTCTACATCTTCAGCTTTTTCTTTATCAAACTCTTCATCAAAGAAGTAGAAGATTTTTTCTTTAACTTCGTTCCACTTACCAAAGTCTTTTCTTGGTTTTGGACCTTCTTTGTCTATATTAAATACTTCTTTCATCATATCTTCTTTAGCAGATACTAAAGCATACATTTCTGGATCAAACTCTTTAGCCCATGCAGTATATCTATCATAAACTTCAGTAGCTTTCATTTTACAGATAATATTCTTACTTACATCATGTAATTTAACAATATCAAATAAAGCTCCTGATTTACTCATTTTTTCTAATGATACTGGGAATTCATGATAATCAGCATCCGGATTCTCAGCTCTCCATTCTTCAAACCATGAGTTTATAATATTTAAAAGATATTCTATAACACAAACTTCTGGATATCCTTCTTCTCTGTAGTAACTAACTGCACTTTCTGGATCTTTTCTTTTTGATAATTTTCTTTTTGAACCATTTTCTGATTTCATTATAGTTGGAACATGTGCATAGTTTGGTCTCTTAAATCCTAATACATCAAATAATTGTAAGTGTATTGGTAATGATGAAAGCCATTCTTCTCCTCTTATAACGTCAGTTGTATGCATTAATGCATCATCAATTGCATGTGCAAAGTGATATGTTGGAAGTCCATCAGACTTAATTATAACTATGTCTTGAACATTTTCAGGTAATGATAAATGTCCTTTTATTAAATCATCTATTTCAACCTTATTTTCTTCTTTTCCTGGTGATTTTAATCTTAAGATATATTCTTCTCCAGCTTCTATTTTCTTTATAGCTTCCTCATCTGAAAGATTTCTATAAACAGCATATTCTCCATAATATCCAGGAGTTATTTTTTCTGCCATTTGTTTTTCTCTTATTTCTGTTAATTCTTCTGAAGTACAGAAACATGGATATGCTAATCCTTTTAAAATTAAATCTTTTGCAAATGCATGGTAAATATCTTTTCTTAAGCTTTGTCTATAAGGTCCATATGCTCCTTTAGACTCCTCTTCTCCTATCATACCTTCATCAAAGTCCATTCCAAAGTTATGCATAGTTTGAATTGTATCTTCTATAGCACCTTTAACTTCTCTTTTTTGATCAGTATCTTCTATTCTTAAATAAAAAATACCTTCACTTTGATGTGCTAATCTTTCATTTATTAATGCTGCATATACTCCACCGATATGCTGAAATCCAGTTGGACTTGGAGCATAACGTACAACATGTGCACCTTCTTTTAAATCTCTCTCTTTATACTTATTAGTATAATACTCTACTGTTTCTAATTCATTTGGAAATATTAAATTTGCTAATTTTTCTTTCATTTAATAACACCTTTCTTTTCTATTATTTAGAATACAATCTATAAATAAAAAAATCCCATTCAACCCTACTTTAGGACGAAAAGGGAAACTCTTTTTAAATAAGCTCTTACTATTTAATTACCTTAAATAATTATACCTATTATTAATCTCATTGTAAATATTCATTTATAATCATATTCTCAAAATACTTTCATATATATAAATTAGGAGACTTAAGGAGGTGATTTAAATTAATAAAATTAAATATTTCTCTTTAATAATGCTTGTCTTTCTATTAACTTTGAATACTTCATCTTTTGCTTTTGCAAATTCTAATAAAATTATCCTAAATAATGTTGAGGATTTACTAGATACCTCAGATGATTTAATTTCTGAGAATAATAAAGAGGTAATTGAAAATAAATTTTCTAATATAAATTTAAGTAATCCATCGGATGTAAACTCACCACTTTATATAAATAATATTCTTTTAGTAAATAAAGATTATGCTCTTCCTAAATCTTTTAATCCTGGTAATAACAAAGAAATGCTATCTGCATTTAAATCTATGCAAGAAGCTGCTAAAAAAGATAATATAACTATAAATATCGGTTCTAGCTTTAGATCCTACTCTCATCAAAAGAGTTTATATACCTCTTATGTTAAGTCATTTGGAGAAGAAAATGCTAATAGATTTTCAGCAAAACCTGGTCATAGTGAACATCAGACAGGCTTAACTATAGATATTGTTGGCTCTGACTCAAAAACTGCTATAAACTCTAAATTTGATAATACAAAAGAATCTAAATGGTTACTTTCAAATGCTCACAAGTTTGGTTTTATACTACGCTATCCTAAAGGAAAAGAGCATATAACTGGATATAAGTATGAATCTTGGCACTATAGATATGTGGGGATTTCACATAGTAAATATTTCTATGATAATACCCTTACTTTAGAAGAATATTTAAATATAGAATAAAAAAAGAAAGAAAATATTATTTTCTCTCTTTTTAATATTCCATAAAATATTTTTAATTTTAGCACAACCCTTGGGGCCAGGTTGTGCTAGCAATAAGCAATAAATAAAAAGGGGGCTATATCATCCTTTTATTTATCCTCAGAACATATTATATGTTACGCTCCCAATATTTGCAATATACAAAAATTCTTTTATCATTTTTCGAATTTTATAAAGAATTATTTGCTTGTTTCAATAGTTTTATTCTTGTTCAGTTTACACTTTATTAATATTTTAGAAGCTTTTTAAATGTTCTATTTCTTCATCAGTTAACTCTCTATATTCTCCTTCTTCTAAATCTCTATCTAAAAGTAAACCTCCAAACTCAGTTCTTTGAAGATATACAACTTTCTTATCTCTAGCTTCAAACATTCTTTTTACTTGATGGAACTTTCCTTCTTGTATTGTTATATTTACTTCTGAACCATCTTCATCTGCTTTTAATATTTCAAGCTTTGCTTCCTTGCATTCATATCCATCATCTAAAGTTATTCCATCTTTAAATGCCTTAACATCTTCCTCTGTAACTTTCTTATCAATTCTTGCAAAATAAACTTTATCAACATGCCATTTAGGTGCTATTAATCTATGATTAAGTTCTCCATCATTAGTTAAAAGTAACAATCCTACTGTATCCTTATCTAATCTTCCAACTGGAAATGGCTCAAATGCTTGATAATCAACATGTAATAAATCTACAACCGTAGTATCTCTATTATCATATGTAGCTGATATAACTCCATCTGGTTTATTCATCATTAAATAAATAAATTCTCTATAATATAGTTCTTCCCCATTAACCTTTATTATAGCCTCATCAGGATTAACCTTCACATTACTATCCTTAACGACAACTCCATCAACTTCAACAAAACCTTTTTTAACTAAAGTTTTAACTTCTTTTCTACTTCCAAAACCTAAATTTGAAATAATCTTATCTAATCTTTCCATTCTTAAAGCTCTCCTTATGTATTCCAATACTTCTATTTCTGTTTCTTATTCTAGCATAAAGCCATCTTTATAACCAATTTATTTTAAAAAGAGAGTGTCCTATTTTAGACACTCTCTTCACTATACTGTAAACTCTATTTCACAGTAATCTTCATAATTCACTCTCTTATAATAGCTTTTTGCAAGAACTAATACTCTAAATATTCCTTCATTATATGGAATAAATGTATAGTAATTTTTCTTGCTATATCTTTGAGCTTTTACCCAATTTCCTTTTTCCATTATATAGAATTCATAACATACATCTTTTCCACCAATACTTGTGGCTTTAAATGTTATCTCTTTATTATCTCCAACAAGACTTTCAGTTACTATAACTTTTGTTCCTATAACCGGAGTTGCCTCTTCAACATATATAGCAATTTCTTTTTTACTATCAAATTCTTTCTCACACTTTACATTCTTTGCATAAATTTCAAATCCATATCTTCCTGCACATTTAGGTTTTATACAAATTCTCTTGTTTGGCATAAATCCAGTTTCTTCAACAATATTTCCATTTATCTTAGTTACAATATTTATTAAAGTATTCTTTGTATCTTGAACTATTGCTTCAATATCAATTGTTTCATTTATAAGATAATGCTCTCTCTTTGGAATTAATATATGTTCAATAGAACCTGGTAAATAATCTCTTACTGTTACAAAATAACTTGTTTGAACATCATATTCTGCATTAGTGTATTTATCTTTAACCTTCACATCAACTTCATATTTTCCTTTTTCAGTAGGAGTGAAATTAATATAATTTGACCTATTAAACTTTATAGCCTCAAGCTCTTTTCCATCTTTAAAAATTTTAAATGCATAAGTTAATGATGTTCCACCTTCTGCAAGAACTCTTAAATTTATAGGCTTGTTTACAATAGTTTCTCTATTTGTATCTGTAATAATATCAGCTATACGTATAGGTCTGTCCCCTCTTTTATCTATCTCAAAAATCATAGACTTCTTATCTTCATAATCACCTTTAAAAGAAATATCTTTTGCATATATAGTTACCTTATACCTTCCTTCTTCTTTTGGTATCCATACATATTCTGTACTTCTTGTATAACAAGAGTCATCACTTACTATTCCATCTATGATATATCTATATACTTTTTCTCTTCCACCTTCTGCATCAACTCTAAATTTAATATCTGTTTCTGTTTTTTGTGGTGATCTAACATCTGCTTCAAATTTATTTATCTTTATCTTATTATACGGTCTTACTTTATAATGCATCATAGCTCTATCATCATACTCTTTATGTGATAAAATATCCTTCATTAAACAAAGAATTTTATAATCTCCCGGTTTAACCTCTTGATATGTTACTATCTGCCTTGATGAAAAGTCTTGAATGCAAACTGAATGTCCTTCACTATCAATCTTTATAAATTTAAAAAGTAATGCTCTATTAGTATTTTTAGATGCTTGAACCTTAAACACAAGTTCTCTATCTACAAGTCTTTCCTCAGTTAAACATCTAAAACCTGTTATTTCAAGCTTTTCCTTTTTTTTAATTTTAAATTTTATAGTCTTAAAGTCATCAAAAGCTTCTCTAGATTCCATTCTCTTACATTCTACAAGAATTTCCTCCTCACCAAAATTTAAGGCTGTATATTGAATATATGTATCTTTCCCATAATCCCTTAATGCTTCCCAGCCCTTCTTACCTTTTTTCCAAAATCTATATAAAATATCACTTTCTTCTGATATTCCTGTAACTTTTATTCTGTCACCTTCTATATATTCTTCTTTATCTAATATTATTTCTTTTAATAAGTCCTTTTTTCTTCTACCATTTTTTATAATAAATGGTTCTTTTTCTATTAAATCATATGGTTTTTCTGAATTTCTACTTCTCCCTTGTACCATAATCATATATTCCCCTTCTTCTTTAGGGGTCCATACACATTCTTCTGGATCATCGAATTCTTTAATTGTGTTCCATATTCCATCATTACCTACTAATACTTTATAATCAATAATAGCATCACATTCTATCTTTATCTCTATGCTAGAATCAACCCTTTGAGGGCTTTTTTTATTAAATATTAAATTTATCTTAGTTGGAATTTTTATCATTTATAATTACCCTCCTTTGTATTTAAACATACATATAATAATACTATTATACAGCAAAATCCTTTTTACTTTAATACATTTTTTAACAATTTTTTATATTATTTTAACAAAAAAATCTAACAGTCTAGTTAACCGTTAGATTCACATACCATTTTTTCAAAGTTACTTAAAAACTCTTTTTCATCTAATGCAGTTCTTTTTTTAGGTCCTTTTGTTCTGTGTCCTGCCATTCTTATTTTTTGTGACATATGTCTTTTCTCTAAAAGCATATCAATATTATGATCAGAATAAATCTTTCCATTAGGATTTATAACCTTAGCTTTTTTAGGAAGACATAGTGCTGCAACTCCAAAATCCTGTGTAACTACAATATCACCTTCACATGTATTATTTATAACATACATATCCACACTTTGAAAACCACTATCCACAATATGTACCTTGGAATAATCACTATTTATAACATGATGTATATCACAATAGATTTCCACTTCTATACCATATTTTTTAGCTATTTTTTCAATTTTGGAGATGCTTGGACAAGCATCTCCATCTATAATAACTTTCATTTCCTATTTTAATCTTTCTTCAAGTTCAGCTTTTAAATCTTCATATCCAGGTTTTCCTAAAAGTGCGAACATGTTTTTCTTATACGCTTCAACTCCTGGTTGATCAAATGGATTAATTGCAAGTAAGTACCCACTGATTCCACAAGATTTTTCAAAGAAATAAACTAATTGTCCAAAGTAATATGGAGTTAATTCTGGTACATTTATAACAATGTTAGGTACTCCACCATCATTATGAGCTAATAAAGTTCCTTCAAAAGCTTTATGATTAACAAAGTCCATATCTTTTCCAGCTAAGAAGTTTAATCCATCTAAATCTTCTGCTTGCTTATCTATAGTAACAACTTCTTGAGGTGTTTCTATATTTATTACAGTTTCAAAAAGATCTCTCCTTCCTTCTTGGATATATTGTCCCATTGAGTGTAAATCTGTTGAGAAATCAACTGCTGCTGGGAATAGTCCTTTATTATCTTTTCCTTCTGATTCCCCATGAAGTTGTTTCCACCACTCTCCAAAGAAGTGTAATTGTGGTTCATAGTTAACTAATATTTCTATTGATTTTCCTTTACTATAAAGTGCATGTCTTGCTGCTGCATATTGATAACAAGTATTTTCACTAGGATTTGAATTTAAGAATTCTTCTCTTGCATCTGCTGCACCTTTCATCATTTCATCAATATCAACACCTGCTGCTGCTATTGGTAATAATCCAACTGCTGTTAACACAGAGAATCTTCCACCAACATCATCAGGAATAACGAAAGTTTCATATCCTTCTGTATCTGCTAAAGATTTTAATGCTCCTCTAGCTTTATCAGTAGTTGCATAAATTCTTTCTTTAGCAACTTCTTTTCCATATTTCTTCTCTAATAATTCTTTGAAAATTCTAAATGCTATAGCAGGCTCTGTAGTAGTTCCTGATTTAGATATAACATTTACTGAAATTTCTTTATCTTTAATAAGATTTATAAGTTGTGCCATATATGTTGAACTTATATTATTTCCTACATAGAAAATTTGTGGAGCTTTTCTATCTTCTTTATCTAATGCATTATAGAAGTTGTTAGTTAACATTTCTATTGCTGCTCTAGCTCCTAAGTATGATCCACCAATTCCAATAACAATTAAAACATCTGAATCAGATTTTATTTTATCTGCTGCCTTTTTAATTCTTTCAAATTCATTTTTATCATAATCAACTGGTAGGTCAATCCATCCTAAAAAGTCATTCCCCGCTCCAGTTTTTTCATGTAATTTCTTATGAGCCACTTCAACCATCTCATTTAAATATTCTACCTCAGACATACTTAAATAAGGTGCTGTCATAGTTAAATCTAATGATAATCTTTTATTCATGATTAAATCCCTCCTACTTTGTATAAAGCTTTACATAAATTATATTATGCCTTGCTTAAATCATTTATAACTTCTAATATTGTCTTCAAAGCTATCCCTTTTTATTTTACACCATTTTCCTAAACATTTAAACATTTTTTAAATCTGAGATTTAGACAAAAAAAGTTAAGGATTTTAGTAAAAACCTTAACTTTTTAAAATAATTTTTATTAAACTTTATCTATTGCAGCATTATTTTTTGCAAGTAATTGTCCTTCTTCAACAATATGACCTTGCATAACTCCCATAAGTTGTCCCTAAGTTAATTTATTGCCTTAAGGTGTAGGAACACTTCCTACGAGATTTATTATATAAAACTGAACTTCATTTGAACATTACTTACTTTTTTGTGAGGATGATTTTAATTTAGAATTATCAATTGCCTTAAAAGAAACTAATGAATCTTTATATTGGATAGAACTTTTACTTAAAACTAATTATCTAACTCCACATAATTCAACTTCTCTATTAAATGATTACCTTGATCTAAAAAATTCTTGTACTCTATTATAAAAACATCTAAACTTTCTTCTTCAAATACCTAATCTAAACTCAAAAAACTCGCCTAAGCGAGTTTTCACATCAATTCTTAATTTTTAATTCTTAATTTCTACTTCTATCCTCTGAACTTATTCATTTTATGGTTTAGTCCTGCAAATATTATTAGGAATACTACTATTATTATGGCTTCTATTCCTAACGCCTGCATTCCTTCCATTATGTTGCTTACTATTCCGCATCCTATTATTGCTATAATTCCTATAATTATATTTATAATTGCATACATTCTATATTCGCTTTCTTTCATTGGTTTATATCTCATATTGCTTGTCCTCCTTTGTTTTGCACATAAATTTTTATAATTTATTTATATAACTAAAATATTATTTTAATAGCTTTTTTAGCTTTTTTTATCTTCTATAACTTCTGTAATATCATATTCTAAAATTATCTCTGTATCTAAAATTCTAGATTTTACTACATCTGCTTTTACTAGTTTCCTATGTGTTCCCTTTAATTTTCTAAAATTTTTATATGCTTCAAGTTCTGAATTTCCACAATATAAAATCTCTGGATCACCTAAAAAACCAACTACTTCAATAGTCATATATTGATTTTTTTTAGTATTGTTCCCATTTCCCTTTAACTTCTCAAAAAATTCCTTATCATCATACCCATCCATAATCCTTCATCCCCTTACCCGTTTCCTCTTAAATTCCTACACTATATTCTATCACAAAACACTAAAACATAAATATTGAAACAAGAAATTTTCTTTTCCACTTTATTAAATTAATTTTAAAAAAGCTAAGTCAGATTTTCACTAACTTAGCCTTCTATAATTATAATTTTAAATTCTAAATTAATATTATTCCCACTCAATAGTAGCTGGTGGCTTAGAAGTTATATCATAAACAATTCTGTTTACTCCTGGTACTTCATTTACAATTCTTCTACTTACTAAGTCTAATAATTCATATGGGATTCTTGCCCACTCTGATGTCATTGCATCACTTGATGTAACTGCTCTAAGTGCAATTGTATGACAGTAAGTTCTTTCATCTCCCATAACTCCAACTGATTTTATGTTTGGAAGACATGCAAAGTATTGCCATATAGTTTCATCTAAGTTTGCATTTGCAATTTCTTCTCTGAATATTGCATCTGCTTCTCTTGTGATGTGAAGTTTTTCTTCAGTTATTTCTCCAAGTACTCTAATTGCAAGCCCTGGTCCTGGGAATGGCTGTCTCCATACTAATTTATGAGGAATTCCAAGCTCTTCTCCAACTGCTCTAACTTCATCTTTAAATAATTCTCTTAATGGCTCTATTAAATCAAATTCCATATCTTCTGGAAGTCCACCAACATTGTGATGTGATTTAATAACTGCTGAAGTATCTGTTCCACTTTCAACTATATCAGGATAAATAGTTCCTTGTACTAAGTAATCTATATCTCCAACTTTTTTAGCTTCTTCTTCAAATACTCTTATAAATTCTTCACCTATAATTTTTCTCTTAGTCTCAGGGTCAGATACACCTTTAAGTTTTCCAAGGAATCTATCTTGTGCATTAACTCTTATAATATTCATATCAAATTCTTTTTTGAATACTCTTTCAACTGTATCCCCTTCATCTTTTCTAAGTAAACCGTGGTCAACAAAGATACAAGTTAAGTTATGACCAATTGCCTTATGAACTATCATAGCTGCAACTGATGAATCAACTCCACCTGATAAAGCACAAAGAACTTTCTTATCTCCAACTAATGCTTTTATTTCTTTTATTTTATCTTCTGCAAAAGAAGCCATAGTCCAAGTTTTCTCTAATCCACAAATATTATATAAGAAGTTTTGAAGCATTTTTTGCCCAAATGGTGTATGCTCAACCTCTGGATGGAATTGAACTCCATAAAGATTTCTATCAACATTTTCCATAGCTCCAACAGGACAAACTTCTGTATGTGCTATAATTTCAAATCCTTCTGGTGCTTCAGATATGTAATCTGTATGACTCATCCAACAAATATCTTTTTCATTTATTCCTTCAAATAATCTTGAAGAATTTTTTATGTTAAGTTCAGTTTTTCCATACTCTCTAACAGGTGCAGTAGCAACTTTTCCACCTAAAAGATGAGACATAAGTTGAACTCCATAACAAATTCCAAGTACAGGAACACCTAACTCAAAAATCTCTTCAGATACTTTTGGAGTATTCTCACCATAAACACTATTAGGTCCACCAGTAAAAATAATCCCCTTTGGATTCTTCTCTTTTATCTTTTCTATTGAATATGTGTAAGGAATTATTTCACAATATATTCCACACTCTCTAACTCTTCTTGCAATAAGCTGATTATACTGTCCACCGAAGTCAACAATTAAAACTAAATCCTTCTTCATTCTTTCCTCCTAGAAATCCTTCTTATTTTATATAGTAAATTATACCAAATTAATTGAGAATTAAAAATTAAGAATTAAAAATTTTTTATTTAATAGGTCAAAATAAATTTTAACCTATATATTTTTCTACTCTCTTTATCTAACTCTTAATTCTCAACTTAGCTTCTTCTATTATTAAATTTCTTACGATAAAAATTATCGCCAGATAATTTTTGAGTCCATTTAAAGTTGCTTGCAACTTTTCACTTACTTCCCAACACTATAGTTTGGCGCTTCTTTAGTTATATTTATATCATGTGGATGACTTTCTCTAAGTCCTGCTGATGTTTGAACTACAAATGTTGCAGTTTCGTATAGTGTATTTAAGTCTATTGAACCTAAGTATCCCATTCCAGATCTTATTCCTCCAAGCATTTGGAATATTGTATCTGTTACTGAACCTTTAAATGCAATTCTT
The DNA here is from genome assembly GCF_051656525.1 of Clostridium sp. Taxonomy (GTDB): domain Bacteria; phylum Bacillota; class Clostridia; order Clostridiales; family Clostridiaceae; genus Clostridium. The sequence continues at coordinate 26,174 of NZ_JBOGCC010000003.1, forward strand.
CCTTCAACACCTTCTGGTACTAATTTTTTATTTCCATCTTGGAAGTATCTGTCTTTTGAACCATTTGCCATAGCTCCAAGTGAACCCATTCCTCTATAAACTTTGTAGCTTCTTCCTTGGAACATTTCTATTTCTCCTGGTGCTTCTTCACATCCTGCAAATAATGAACCCATCATTGCTGCACATGCTCCTGCTGCTAATGCTTTAACAACATCACCTGAGAATTTAATTCCTCCATCTGCTATAACAGGAATTCCATATTTTTTACCAGCTTCTACACAATCCATAACTGCTGTTAATTGAGGAACTCCAACTCCTGCAACTACTCTTGTTGTACAAATAGAACCAGGTCCTATTCCCACTTTAACACAATCTGCTCCAGCTTTAATTAAATCTTCAGTTGCTTCTGCAGTTGCTACATTTCCAGCTATAACTTGTAAATCTGGATATTTTTCTTTAACTTTCTTAACAGCTTCTAAAACTCCTTTAGAATGTCCGTGTGCTGTATCTATAGTTATAACATCTACCTTTGCTTTATATAATGCATCAACTCTGTCCATCATGTCACCAGTTACTCCAACTGCTGCACCACATAAAAGTCTTCCTTGAGAATCTTTAGCTGCATTTGGGAAGATTCTAGCTTTTTCAATATCCTTTATAGTTATAAGTCCTTTTAAATTTCCTTCATTATCAACAAGAGGTAATTTTTCTATTTTATGCTTTCTTAATAACTCTTTAGCTTCATCCATAGTAGTATTTTCTGGTGCTGTAACTAAATTTTCTTTAGTCATAACATCACCAATTTTTTTACTAAAATCAGTTTCAAAAGTTACATCTCTATTAGTTAAAATTCCTACTAATTTACCTTCAACAGTTATAGGCACTCCTGATATTCTATATTGTCCCATAAGTTCTTCAGCATCGCTTAAAGTGTGTTCTGGTGAAAGAAATATTGGATCTGTAATTACTCCATTTTCTTGTCTCTTAACCTTATCAACTTCTTTAGCTTGTGCTTCAATGCTCATATTTTTATGAACAATTCCAAGTCCACCTTCTCTAGCCATAGCAATTGCCATCTTAGATTCAGTTACAGTATCCATACTTGCACTAATTAAAGGAATATTTAAAACCAATTTCTTAGTTAAATTAGTTTTTAAAGACACCCCATTAGGTAATATCTCTGATTTGTTAGGAACTAAAAGTACATCATCAAATGTATAAGCTTGTTTTAATATTTTTGCCATTTTAAATTTCTCCCCTCGTCTATAAAGAATTTTTTATTTATATTAGATTGTGTAAATTTTTATAATATTATGCCATTTTAACTTAACTCATTATGCTAACTATTGCTTTTCGAACTTGTACATTTTTCTTCTATTGTTATATATAGTCAAACAAACCTATAAAAAAGTACAAAAAAAGCACATTAACTTCAATAAGTGAAGATAATATGCCCTTAAATACATCTTAGTAAAAAAATTCCAGTATAAAGATGTAAAGTTAGCTTTATTATAATCACTCATAGTCAGAAATTTAAGGTTTCCGGTAGATACTCCCTGCCATATTCAGGGGATATACGAGTCGTAAATGTGCAAATTCAATTTTAAATTATCATAATTATAAATTACAAAAAAAGTCTTGTCAACTAAATAAAGCCCAAAAACTCTACTTATTTCTCAAAATTATAAAAGATTAGAAATGTAATCTTTTCCATCTCTAATCTTTTATATACTATTTTAATTCTGCTACAATTTTGTCATTTTCTACTGAAAGCTTTAATATATTTTTACTCACTTTCTCACCTTTATATGTGGCTTCTATCTCTATTTCTACTCCATTTAAAACTTCTGATAATCCTCTTCCTTCATCTAATCCTTTCCTCATATCTTTACTAAAAACATATTCAATAGTAGCCTTTCCTTCTACATTTTCTAAAACTAATTCATTTTTTCCTTCTTCATATATTCTAGCTTTTTGCTCTTCATTTAATTTAATTTTTTCACCCTTTTTAGTATTCTCTCCATTGTCTCCCGTTTTTTCTTCAAATAATACTCCCTCATTATCCTTTGGTAATCCCTTTGTAAATTGTGTGAATCCTCCTTTATTTGCCTTAAGTTTTAAACTTTCTAAATCATCTGATTCAATATTTAATAAAATTCCTTCTGATATTAATCCTGTACCATTTTCTGTATCTCCAAAAACTTTAAAACCACCTTTAATCTCAGTTTTTGTATCCTTTTTTAATTCCACTGCTTTATTATGACTCCCACTTTCACTTGCATAAACCTTTATTGGATTTATACTCTCTCCCTCTTCACCCATACCTGCACCTATATTAGTAAATAAAACTAATCCACTTACAACAGCTACCATTGCTACACTTAAAATTGACTTCTTTTTCATACCATTTTTTCTCCTCTCATTTAAATTAATTATTTTCTCTTTCTCCCCTGGAACCTTTACACCATTACTTATTCTCATATATTCATCAATCTTTTTCTTTCTTCTAAACATTATATTATTTATCCTCCTTAAAACTCACCCTAAGTTTTTTAATAGCTCTAGAATATTTTGCTCTAGCATTTATAATTGAAATTCCTAAAATTTTTGAAATTTGAAAATAAGAAAGACCAACATTTAATTTAAGAATAATTATTCCCTTCTCAATCTCACTTAAAGGCTCAATCATCCTTAAAAATTCCATACTACTCTCTAAAATTTCAAACTCTCCATCACTACAAATCTCAATATCATCAGATACTATAATCTTCTTAAACCTATTTAAATAATTTAAAGATAAATTCCTTGCAATAGTCAAAATCCATGCCTTTGCATTTGTTCCTCTCTTATAAGAATCACTACTTCTAATAATCCTAACAAAAACATCCTGAAGCAAATCCTCAGCAACCCCATAATCCTTAACCATAGATAATATAAAAAGAAAAATCCCCCTCTTCTCCTCAATATATAAATCCCGTAACTTCTCTAAATCTCCTTCATTAACTCCTACAATAGAAGTCTCAAAAATATCCAAACTCTCAAACTTACTTCCCATAAAAACTCTCCCTTGATGTACATCTATCTATATAACAATTCACCTTAAAACTTTGTGACACATTTTTTAAAATTTAAATAAAAAAAGTTAAAGCCTTCCCTTTGCTTTAACTTTTGTTTAATATCTATAATTCTTCTATAAGACAACTATGCTTCTTTTCCCTTGAATCTACCACTTTGGAATAAT
>NZ_JBOGCC010000004.1:0-11233 GCF_051656525.1 Clostridium sp.
GTAGGATTGTTAGAAGTAATCTTAATAGGTTGGATAATTAAACCTAAAGGATTAAGAGAACATGCAAATAGTGTTTCTCATATTAAAATAGGAAGCTGGTGGGATATTACAATAAAATTTGTTACACCAGCAATATTAATATATATGACAGTTCAAAACATTCTTACAGAAATAAATTCACCTTATGGTGGATATGATTTATCAAATATCTTTACCTATGGATGGTCAGTAATAGGAGCAGGAATAATAATTGCCTTAATTTTAGCGAAAAAGCCTTGGAAAGATAAAAAGATAGAAAATTATGAAGAGAATGATGAAATTGAAGTAAAAGAGTTAGTAGAAAAATAAAGAGGTGAATAAAATGACAGGAACATCAATAATATTCTTTTTAATAGGAGCAACAGTATTATGGGGTGGATTTGCCTTCTCATTAGCACTTTTATTGAAAAATGAAAGAAAGCAAGTTGAAACTATAGAAGAGTAAAATGAAAATGAGCAACCTAATTTGAATGGTTGCTCATTTTGTTATTTAGATATAACAGATTTTAAGAATAGAATTTCTTCTTTTCCAATTCTATTTGTTTCAAGAAGATAAGTTTCATTTATATTATTAAGAGTATAAGTTATTTTTAAAGCTTCCCTCTCTTTATAGGCATTAGGATTTTTAGCTATATCCATTCTTCCTATAATTTCAAGCAATCCAAAATATCCATTAGTTCCTATCTTTGCATCAGAAATAAGAGTTTCAAATCTAACAACTTCTACATTTGTAATATTTTCATATGGAATATCTAGGAAAGTTTCATCGCCATATGACTGTTTAAGAAATTGCTGTCTATTTACGACAACTTCATTTTCAGTTAAATAAATTAAATGCTCTTGGCGTGCTTGAAAAAGAGTTGTCCCTCCAAGGTACATACCAGATAAAGCATATTTAGCATGCATTATTTTATCAGATTCAGAGTTTAAGAAATCATTTTGTTTTTTAGTATAAGTCTCTTCTTCAAAGGGTTTATACTTCCAAAAATGGAGTTTCTTTAGAATTTTAGTAGAGCTAGAAGTTCTAATAATAAAAGTAATATTATTTGTTAAAGTGAAAATAAGAAAGGAAGAATTAAAGGATGCACCGTCTATTCCTTCATCATAGTAAGTATCATAAAGAAGAGATTGTAGATATCCTTCTGCGGAAAAAAGTCCTTGTCTAATAAGCTTTCTAAAAGACAATTCACCACATTCTTTTACATCTGTAATATCAGTAGTTTTAAAGTCAAAGCTAGTGTTATCAAAAGAAATTTTTAAGTTTTGTTTTTGTTTAGAAATAGTTCCAGATTTGAAAGTTTTTAAATTAAACCCACCAACAATAGTACAAGGTTCATTAAGATTATTGAACATATAATATCCTCCAATTTATATTAAGTCTATATATTTAATATATAAACATATAATCTAAATGGAACAAAATGGAATTTATAAACGATTAAAATATAATAAATTTTAACAAAAAATGAAAAAAGTCTTGAAAAAAATACTTATATATGGAATAATTTAAAAAAAACATCCTATTAGGAGGCGACTTATAATGGACAAGAAAAAATTATGTATTATACCTTTTAGTATTGTAATGTTTATTTGTTTAGGTACAGTATATTCATGGAGTGTATTTAGAGGCCCATTAGAAAGTTTATTTAATATAGGCTCGACAGCTAGTGGTGTTCCTTATACCTTATTTTTAGCCACATATGCAGTTTTTATGATGATTACTGGATATTTTATTGATAAGTATAACCCTAAGAAAATAATGGCTTTAGGAACAGTTTTAGTATGTTTAGGATGGTTTTTAGCAGGCTTTTCTAAGAATATAACAATGGTAAGTTTAACTTATGGAGTTATTGGTGGGAGTGGAGTTGGAATAATTTATGGTGTTCCAGTTGCAATAGTTTCAAGTGTATTTAAAAAGAAGAAGGGATTAGCAGTTGGTTTGATTTTATCAGGATTTGGATTATCTCCATTAATTAGTGCACCAATTGCAAAATATTTAATAGGAAGCTTTGGAATATTAACAACTTTTAAAATAATAGGAATAGCATTTTTAGTAATTATATTACCTTTAATAATACCTTTTGAATTTCCTAAAGAAGAGAAGGAAGATAAGGTTTTAGAAGGTCTTGGAACAAAAGAAATGATGAAAGATAGAAGATTCTATGGATTATGGATATGCTATGTAATAGGATCATTAATAGGTCTTATGAGTGTTGGAATTACTAGTGCAGTGGGAACTGAGATGATTGGATTAACTAGTGGTGAAGCAGCAGCTATAGTTTCAATATTAGCCATATTTAATGGAGTGGGAAGACCTATCTTTGGATATATAACAGACAAATTCAAAGTGTTTAAGGCAGCAAATATATCATATATAATGATAATTGTTGCAGGGATTATGATGTTTAATGGAAAGCAAGGAGACAAGCTATTATTCTTTATTGCATTTGCAATAATATGGATGACTCTTGGAAGCTGGCTTGCTATAGCACCAACAGCAACAGGAGCTCTTTTTGGAGAGAGAAATAAGAATAAAAATTATGGAGTTATCTTCACAGCTTATGGAGTTGGAGCAGTTCTAGGAGTTACAGTTTCAGGAATGCTTAGAGATGCTTTTGGAAGTTATAAATATGTGTTCTTATTTATGATAATAATGGCTGTAATAGGAATGATTAGTAGTTTATTAATTAGAACTAAAAAAGTAAGTAGTTAAATTAGAAAAGTGATGGGAACATCACTTTTTTTATTTGGAAATTTTAAGGTCTTACTCATTAATTAAAAAGATGGTATTATAAAAGGGACAATATTAACTAAAGAAGATGATGTTTATTAAAACGTTTTCTAGCATAAGATAAAATATAGGATTAACTAAGGAGAGAGCAGGATGAAGATAGGAATTTTAACTAGTGGTGGAGATGCACCAGGAATGAATGCTGTTATAAGAGCAGTAGTGAAGGTTTCTAGTAAGTACAATATAGAATGTTTTGGAATAAAGAGAGGATACACAGGACTTTTAAATGATGAGATAGAAAATTTATCTGTAAAAGATGTTGATTATATTTCAGAAACTGGAGGAACTATTTTAAAAACTTCAAGATGTCCTGAGTTTACAACAGAAGAAGGAAGACAAATAGGAATAGAAAATTTAAAGAAGCATGAAATTGATGCAGTTGTTGTTATTGGTGGAGATGGTTCGTTCCAAGGGGCAAACAAGCTTCATGAAATGGGAATAAAGGTAATTGGAATTCCAGGAACTATTGATAATGATTTAGAATATACAGATTATTGTATAGGATTTGATACAACTTTAAATACTGTATTAGATTGTATAAGAAAAATAAAAGATACAGATGCTTCTCATGAAAAAGCAACAATTGTTGAAGTTATGGGAAGATACTGTGGAGATTTAGCATTATATTCAGCAATAGCAGGTGGTGGAGATATAATTTCAACACCAGAGAAGAAGTTAAGTCTTGAAGAGATTGCAGTAAAGCTTAAAAAAAATATAGATCAAGGTAAAAAAGATAGCATAATTATAATAACTGAAAGAATGTATGATATTGAAAAGGTTCAATGTTATCTTGAAGAAAGACTTAATACTGGAGTTAGAAATACTGTTCTTGGATTTATTCAAAGAGGTGGAAATCCATCTGCCTTAGATAGAATTTTAGCTTCTAGAATGGGAATACGTGCAGTTGAACTTTTAAAAGAAGGTATTTCAGGAAAAGCTGTTGGTATTAGAGATAATGATGTAATTAATGTAGATATAAATGATGTAAATATAAAAAGAGATAATAAAAAAGAAGAGTATGATTTAATGGAATTATTATTATTATAGAATAGAAGCTTTAGCCAAGAAATAGATTTTTAAAATTTCTTTGGATAGAGCTTTTTTTAGTTTAAAGAAAAAAGAATTTGCATAAAGTATTAATATAAAATAAAAAACTGCTATAAAAGCAGTTTTTTAAACAGAAAGGTCAGGGTTCATAGGTTTTAATTTACCTATACCAATTATTAAGCATGCAATTACTAATGCGCCAATTGATATTGGGAATAGTAATGAACCATGTCCATTAGTTAATAAATATCCACCAACAAGATTTCCGATTATTTGAGGAATACACAAGAAAATATTATTAATTCCCATATATTCACCAAGTTTTTCTTTTGGTGCAACTACTGGAATTAAAGTATAGAATACAACATTCATAACTGCATATCCAATACCATAAACGATTGTGAAAGCCCATAATCCAGTTAATGAATGAACAATCCATCCTAAAATGAATGAGGCTCCAAAAATAATACAAGAAATTAAAGTGATTTTTTGTTTATTAAATTTGTCACACCACATTCCAACAAATATAGATAAAATAAGTCCTAAAACTGTAAATCCGCATAAAGCAAAACTAATTTCTGCACTACTAAAACCTTTTTGACTATAATATGGAATCCAGAAAGGCATTATTAAACCATATCCAATATAGAAGAAAAAGGCACACATAAATAATTTCATGGCACTTTTATTTTTTAATACATCTAAGCTAAGCTTAGCAGGCTTTGTAAATTTTGAAGTATCTTCTTTTACAAAGAAATTAACTAAAATAATTGGAGCTATAACAATAATTGCAACAATTATAAAAGGTAATGGTTTTGAAATATTAAATAATAAAACTCCAGTAAAGAAAACAATAACTCCACCTAAAGAGTAGAAAAGTTTTCCAAGACCATTAACTAAGCCTATTTGATTATCATCAACAGCTTCAGGCATCCATGAATAGTAGGCACCTTGATAAAAGTTTAATGATGCATAAACGATAAATGCTAAAATAAACATTGCTATATAGCTAGCTGAATAACCAAGTAAAACAAGTGAAATAGCTCCAATAAGTCCACCAATTAAAACCCAAGGTTTTCGTTTACCAAGTTTCATGTTTGTTCTATCACTTACTACACCAGCGATATATGGAAAAATAATTCCTGTAACAGGTGCCATTGCAATTAAGATGGATAACTTTTGTGCAGATGGGGTAACTCCTTTAACTAATAAAGGAACTAATGTACTATTCATATTCCAAGCTAGACCTAGCCCAATACTTGGAAGAGCAATAAGAAAAGGTATTAAAATATTTTTATTTTTTTTCATTATTATGCCTCCATTAAGCACGGAAAGTGCTTTACATAAACTTAATAGTTTGTCCTTATAAAGTATATACTATGCAAAAAATAAATCATATTAGAAATAAATAAAATTTAAATTTTATTCATTATTGTTGAAAAAAATTTAAATTAATATATTTATTTTTTAAAAAAAATTACATTTTTTATCGAAAAACTTTAGAAAAAGATGAAAAATATGATAAAATGGTAATAAGTAAATGAATAGTGAAGTGGGGGGATGTTTTTTTGAGGATAACAGAAGATCAATTTAAAAGGGCATATCAATCTGCAGGAGTGGGATTTATATGTGAGCATGTGAAATTTTTCTTAGAAAATAAAGTTAGGCTTGAGGATAGAGATGAAAAAAGAAAGATAATAGAAGATATTTTTAAACGTAGTAATGATAGATATATAACAGGAACAAGAACTAGAGTAAATGCACTATTGAAAATAGTACAAGCAGATAGAGTAAAAGATGGATTACATGATATTCTAAAGTCTAAAAGGGCAAAAGAGATGTATCCAGAGGCTGTTAAAGAAGTTGAAGAATTATTAAAAGAATTAAATTAAGGGGAGGGCTGCCTAGATTGGCAGTTCTTTTTATTATAGCTAATTAAAGTAGGGAGTAACATAAAGAAATAAGAATACATACTATGAAAAAGAAAGCAATTTAATGGAGAGTAGTATGGATAAAAACAAGAAAAAGGTAAATTTAAAACTTCCTAAAACAGTTAAGAAGGTAGGTAAAGGATTAACTAAAATGACTAAACCAATTGTATACTCAACTATGGGAATGGTTGGAGTTGCAGCAGGATTATCAGTAGGAGTAAGTGCTACTATTTGTGTAGCAGGAACTTTAGGTGTAGTTGGGATAGTTTCTGGAATGGATGTAATGATAGAACATAATGCACAAAAAAAGAGAAGAAAAAAATATGAGGAATAAAGACAAAGAATCTAGCCTAAAAAAATAGGCTGGATTTTTTATGTTAAAGTATTGTATAATATTAAAAAGGATAATTAATACTTTTTAATATGTTAGAAAATAGAAAGTTTTAAAAAAAGAGATAAAATTATAAAAATTTTTCTGAAAATTTGTTATAATTAAAGTGTATTTTAGATAAATTTTTACAAAAAAAGATTTTTTAATCAAAATACAAGTTAGGGAGTAGGAAAAATGAAGTTAAAAAGTATTATAGGCTACATGTTTAGGAAAAAATATGAAAGAGATTATGAAAATCCTAGCTTTAAGCCTTATTTTTATAGATTTATCGGTGTAGACAATGTAAATGAATATGATAATGAGCTAAAAACAATACAAAGTAAGTGTGATGAAATTAAAAATGAAGCAATCATATTTGATGGAACAATTCCTTTAACAGGGGAGATGGAGCTTATTCAGTATATTTATAGTGAACTTAATAATATGGATATATTTAATATGGTATCTCAAGATATTACTATATTTAATGATTCAAATGATAATTTTAAATTTTTAAGTGCATTAGACTATGTTATAAAAATAGCAGTGAATAAAGAAGGTTTCTTTAATAATAGTGTAAGAAATAATTTTATTACAAAACTTATTGTATGGGTTTTTACTTATATAAAGGATATGGAACTTAATGGTGATCAAATTCCTAAATGTATTTATTATGGAAAAATAGATAGACATGAAATTTATTTTCTAATGTTAGTAAATAAAATGGGCTTTGATACAATTTATATAAATCCATTAAAAGAAGAAGGTTTTGAAGGAATTGAAGAAGAAAGTATTTTAGTTGAAGAAAAAGCTATTTTAAGTATAGAAACTTTTGATGAGAGATGTAAAAGAGGAAAAGTTATAGAAAATCATGAAACTTTAACAAAGATGCTTCAAAGAGAGGTTCAAGATGAACTTTTTACAGGAACAGGAATGTATAAGCCATGGCAGTTTAGAGATGGATATACTAGAAGTATAAGTTTAGATACAATTTTAGAAGATATCTATGTATACTTTGATGAACCTGCAAAACTTAGAAGTGGGTTTAGTGTTAAAGGGGATACTGTAAATGTACCAACTATCTTTTTTAAGATTGATGGAGTATATGATGATATGCATGAGTATCAGAGGTTACTTAAAAAATGTGTAAGTTCAAATAATACCTTAGTTTTAAGTAATAATAAAGAAATAATAAACGATATAGGTGCACAAAATGACATATATTCAGTTATGTTTTGTCAATTAAGTGATGGAACATTTGATATAGAAGAGATTAAAAAATTGCCTTTTTATAAATTTGCTAAGTATAGCAATGAAGTTCAAAATTTTATGTTAAAAAAATTTAATGAGGCGATACTTAGTAATGATGTGTTTAATAATGATTTTACTAAGGAAGAGGTATTACAATTTTTAGTATTAATTTTAGGATTATCTGATGAAGTTATTAGAATGATTGATAATTTTGATTATACAGGTCAAATTCCAAAAATTGTTGTATTTATTGATAAAGAAGAGTCAATATCAGTGCAATTACAATTAGTACTTGGATATTTACACATAGTAGGAATGGATATTGTTATTTTTAATCCATCAGGATTGTTTAATATAAATTATATTTTAAAGAAAGATATTATTAATATAGAAAGACTTGAAACTATGAAATATGATATAGAATATTCAAAAGTAATAAATTTAAAACAAAAACAAGGTATGTTCTCAAGATTTTTAGGAATGTAAGATAAGGAGATAAGTTTATGAATGAAAAAGAAAATTTAAATAATCAAATTGATTCTAATAGTATGAATAAAGAAAATTATGGATATAATGAACAGGTACAGGGACAAAATAATATGAACTATGATCCGAATATGAACTATGACCCAAATATGAATTATGGAAATATGAATCAAGGATCAATGGAATATAATAATGGACAAATGAATCATAACATGCCACAAGGAAATGGAATGAATTATAATATGCAACAAAATAATGGAATGCAACAGAATAACATGAATTATAATATGCAACAAAATGGTATGAATGGGCAAATGCAAAACATGAATAATTACAATAATCAGTCTAATAATGGCGGAATGAATAACTATGGAAATTCTCAAAATAATATGGGAATGAATAACTATGGAAATCAATCAAATAACATGGGGATGAATAATTATAATAATCAAATGGATTATAATAATTATGGTATGCAACAAGATAACTTTGGAGCAAACAATGGAAGTCCTGTAAATGATGCAGAGTTTACACAAATGACTGAATATAAGAGAATATTAAGACAAGATAGAGAAGTACAAAACCTTACAAATGAGGTAAACATAGATAATCCAAACTCAATAATAATGTTTGGGCAAGGTGCAAGTGAAAACATTTCTAAAGTTTCAGACCAGCTTTTAAATTCAATGAAAGCTGTAAAGGCAGAAGAAGCTAGTGAAATGCTTAATAACTTAACTAAACTAATGGATAAATTTGATGTTAAAGAACTTGAAGGAAATCAAAAACAAGGAATCCTTTCTAAATTTATGAAAGGAATGGGAGATACTTTAGCGAAATTATTCCAAAAATATGATACTATGGGAATGGAAGTAGAAAAAATATATGTACTTCTAAAAAGATATGAAAGTGAAATAAGAGAAGCAAATGCAAATCTTAAAAAGCTATATGATGCTAACTTACATTTCTATAAGTTACTAGAAAAATATATAGTAGCAGGAGAAATGGCAATAGAGGAAGTTGGAGTATATATAGAACAAATTCAAGGAAATATGACAATAAATGATGAGCAAAAACAAATGATGACTCAAAAGCTTGAAGTTGCAAAAGATATGTTATCACAGAGAGTATATGACTTACAAATAGCAGAAAATGTAGCTATTCAAGCAGCTCCAATGATACAAACAATTCAAATGTCAAACTTTAATTTAATGAGAAAAATAAATTCATCATTTATCGTAACATTACCGATATTTAAACAATGTTTAGCTCAAGCAATTATCTTAAAGAGACAAGAAATTCAAGCTAAATCAATAAAACAGCTTGATGATAAAACAAATGAACTTATTATGAGAAATGCTACAGCAACAGCAAGACAATCAGTTGAAATAGCAAAAATGGCATCAGGAAGTTCAATTGCAATAAATACATTAGAAAAATCATATGAAACAATTATGAAGGGAATAGAGGATACAAGAGCTATTCAAGAACAAAATAGAGTTGAAAGAATAGAAAACTCTAAGAGACTAGAAACAATAAAATATAATATGAAAAAGAATATACCTAATTAAAGATATATAAAATAAACTTTAGGAGGAAATAAAAATGGGAATTAATTTAAATGGAATGATGGATGGTTTAAATGGAGGAGGAGCAAATAATACACCTTCATTAAACTTAAGAAAAAATGATATTTTAAACTTAACAAAGAAAGCTCCAGGGTTAGAAGAAGTTTTATTAGGAGCAGGATGGGACGTTGCACATAATGGGCAAGATTTTGATTTAGATATAGCAGCATTTTTATTAAATGGAAATGGAAAAGTTCAAAATGTTCCAGAGGACGTAATATTTTTTAACAATATGAGAGCACAAGGAATTGAACTTTTAGGAGATAATAGAACAGGTGCAGGAGATGGGGATGACGAAGTAATCCACATTAATTTAAAAGAATTACCTGCATATGTGGAAAAAATAGTGTTTATTGTGACTATTTTTGAAGGACAAAGTAAAAGACAAACATTTGGAATGGTAGATAATTCATATGTAAGACTTTTAGATGCAAGACATGAAAATAAAGAACTATGTATCTTTAACTTAAAAGAAAATGGTTCAACATCAACAGCTGTAATATTTGCAGAGCTTAGTAAAATGAATGGTGACTGGCATTTTAAAGCATTAGGAGAAGGAAAAATAGCAGATTTAAATGGAATTTTAAGTCTTTACATGTAGGAGGAAAAAATAATGGGGATACTAAATTTACAAAAAAATGATATATTAAATTTAACAAAGAAGGACCCAAGTTTAAGCAGAATAATGCTTGGAGCAGGATGGGATGTAGTTGAAAAGAAAGGTCTTTTTAGCTTTGGTGCAAAAGACTTTGATTTAGATTTAAGTGCACTTTTATTAGATTCAAATGATAAATTAATCCATAAGGGAGTAATTTACTTTGGAGAGCAAAGAGGGCAAGGAATTAGATTACATGGAGATAACTTAACAGGTGAGGGAGAAGGAGATGATGAAAAAATCTCAGTTGAATTAAATAACTTACCAGTAGATTGTAAGAAAGTTTTATTTTCTGTTATCATATATCAAGGGGAGTCAAGAAAGCAAAACTTCTCAAAAGTTAAAAATGCATATGTAAGACTTTTAAATGAAGATAAAGGTGGAGAAGAAATTTGTAGATACAATCTTTCAGAAGATGGAGGAGATAATACAGTAATTCTTTTTGCAGAACTTCAAAAAGATTCAGACGGATGGCATTTTAAAGCTAAAGGTGAATTACTAAAAGGAACATTAAAAACATTAGTTGCAATGTATCAAAAAAGATAGGAGTGAATAATAAATGGGGATAAATTTAGGTTCAGGATTTGAAAGCTTAGGAAACAACATGGGAAATAGTGCGCCACAAGGTGTAACTTTAAACCTACAAAAAAATGATATATTAGATTTAACAAAAAGAAACCCAGGTCTTACAAGTGTTCAGCTTGGAGCAGGATGGGATATATCTCAAAATGGTCAAGCATTTGACTTGGATATAGCAGCATTTTTATTAGATGCAAACAATAAATTTAATAATGTATCAAATGTTATATTCTTTAATAATAAATTTGGACAAGGAATTACATTAAATGGAGATAATAGAACAGGAGCTGGAGATGGAGATGATGAAACAATAGACATCAACTTATCACAAATAAGCCCTGAAATAATGAAAATAGTATTCGTAGTTACTATAAGCAATGCAATGGAAAAAAGACAAACATTTGGAATGGTAAACAATTCATATGTAAGACTTTTAGATACGGCAAATGGACATAAAGA
>NZ_JBOGCC010000005.1:0-1024 GCF_051656525.1 Clostridium sp.
TAGAGATGGCTGTTGAAGAGTATAAAAAATATATAGATGAGTCAGAGAAAAAGGCTTATGAAGAATGTGCATTATATAATTTAATAGGAGCACTTGGAAAATTAGAGAGATTAGATGAAAAGAAAAGTTATGAGATTAAATTACAAGAAATTTATGGAGAAGCATTGGTAAAACATTAATAATTTAAAATTAATTATGTATAATAAATGAATAAAGTTATAGAAATATGAATTAAAATCTTATATAATATAAAATGTATTTTAATAAGGCAGACGGGCGGCTATGATTACCCGTATGCTTTTTTCTTTGGGAAAAACTAGGGGGAAAGCATTCTCTAAAGGAGGATTTATGAGAAGTATATTTAAAGATAAGATGTTTATTAGAACAATGATAACTTTAGCAATACCAATAACATTACAATGTTTTGTTACGTCATCACTTAACTTAGTAGATAATCTTATGATTGGAAATTTAGGAGAAAGTGCAATTGCAGCAGTTGGTCTTGCAAACCAATATTTCTTTATTTTTATGTTAGCATTAACAGGAATTAATGCAGGGGCTAGTATATTTATGGCACAGTATTGGGGAAAACGTGAAGAGAAAGAAATAAAAAAGGTTTTAGGTTTAGATATAACAGTTGGATTTGTAGCTTCAACTATATTTTTATTAGGAGCTTTATTTTTAGCTGAAATTATAATGGGAATTCTATCAACAGATCCTGTAGTAATAGAACTTGGAGCAAAGTATTTAAGGGTTGTGTCTATTAGTTATATTTTTACTAACATAACTATGGCTTATTCATCAGCACTTAGAAGTACAGAGCAACCAAAAGTACCAATGAGAGCAAGTGTTATTGGTGTTTTAGTAAATGCATTTTTAAACTGTGTATTTATATTTGGAAATTTAGGAATGCCAGAAATGGGAGTTATGGGAGCTGCCCTTGCAACATCTATTGCAAGAGGAGTAGAAATGCTTTATATAGTGCTTGTAGTATATGTAAAGAAAAATATTGTAGCATCAACTA
>NZ_JBOGCC010000006.1:0-11238 GCF_051656525.1 Clostridium sp.
AGAAGTGTAAAGTTCATATGCTTTAGTATTAGATTTTCTAACTTCTAAAGTTATAATAGAACAATCTAATGTTTTTAAATGATTTATCATATTAGTCATAAGCATTTTAGCAATACCACGTCTTCTATAATCAGGGTGAACAGCAACGTTAGTTATTTGTCCTTCATCACAAACAACCCAAACACCTACAAAGCCAACTATTCTGTTATCTTCTTCATGTACAAAGTATCTAGCAAGTTTATTATCTATTTCTTTAGATAATTCTTCTTTGCTCCAATAGTTTCTTATACTAAGTTCACTTATTTCTTGAACATCATCAAGATGTTTTTCTTCCATAAATAAATTATTGCTCATTTTTCATTTGTAACCTTTGATTTAATTCACGTACAGCTTGAGGTTGTTTTATATAAAGTGGAGAAGAATCATCAGAATCACTAATTCCCTCTTTAAGAAGATTTAATCCAAGTTCTCCAATTGTTGATGCTCTAACTAAATTAATACTGTTTGGAGCAAATGAAGAAGCTTTAATATTTTTTTCTAAGAAAGCTTTATGCTTGAAAACACCATCACCTATGAAAATAATTTTCTCATTTAATTTTTCTAAGTTTTCCTTAAGTTCTTCTAAAGAAAATGATGTGTAATCTATAAGTCTTTCAAGTTTTCCATTATTAAACTTATAAAAAGCAGTATAAACTGTATCTCTTAAAGCATCCATGATAGGGCAGATAATACCATCAAATGGAGCTAAAGATAAGGCTAAACCATCAAGAGTAGATACACTTACATAGGGTTTCTTAGAACCAAAGCTAAGGCCTTTAATTGTAGCCATTCCAATTCTAAGACCAGTAAAAGAACCAGGTCCTTTAGAAACTACAAAACCATCAACATCATTTATAGTTTTTTTAGTATCCTCTAAAACTTTTTCAATCATGGGCATCATTAAAACAGAATGCTCACGCATATTATTTATAGTATATTCTACTAAAACTCCTGTTTCATCAACTAAAGCACAAGTTGCACATTTTGATGAAGAGTCTACACTTAAAACTAACATTTATAAAATCTCCTTTGTTATATAATCATATTTATTTCCATAAGTGTTAATATGAATCCTACGGAAGTTCTCACCTTTAGATAAATCTTTCTCTATAAAAATATGTATATAATCCTTAGGTAAAATTTCTTCAATGTAATTAGCCCATTCAATTATAGAAACTGCATCCGAGAAAATATAGTCATCAAAACCAATAGCATATATTTCATCAGGATCATTTACTCTATAAACATCAAAATGATAAAGAGGAAGTCTTCCATTATGATATTCATTTACTATAGTGAAAGTTGGGCTTGTTATAGGCTCATGAATATCTAATCCTTCAGCAATTCCTTTAGTGATATGCGTTTTTCCAGTTCCTAAATCACCAGTTAAACAAATAATATTAGAAGGTTTAAGTATTTTTCCTATATTAAAACCAAGAGACTTAGTTTCGTCTATTGAGTTAACTTCAAAAATCATATATATGTCTCCTTTCTACATAATAATCTTTATCTCTTATTCTATCCAAAAATTAAAGATTTGAAAAGCTATACTATAGTATAATATTATTTTACATTAAAAATAAGGAAATATATTTAAGTTGAAAAAAAATTATTAAACGTGTAGAATGATGATAGACTAAAATTTTACAAAATTAAGTTTTAAAAGTTCCCTGGAGGTGAAAAGGTGAAGAAGTTAACTTTTGTTATGCTTGTGATAACAGGGGTGTTTTTTTTAGGGCTAGGAGGATTCTCAAAGCCACTATTAGCAGACACAACGGGTTCAAAGCAAACTAATAGAGGGGTATACTTAAATATAATGGCAAAAACTAAAAGTGAATATTATATGATAGATGCATTAACAGGTGGAAAGCATAACATAGAATATATGTTTAATAATGCTAAGAATATGGCAAACTATAAACCAACACAAAGTGCTATAAATAATGTATCAAATATGGATTTATTCTTCTATTCAGGGAATAATAATGATAAATGGATGGGTAACTTTTTATCAGAACTTAATAAAAGTAAGGTAGGAGTAGTAAATATTTCTAGAGGTATAAGGATTGGTACTATGACTGAAGATGGAAATAAGGTACAAAATCCATACTACTGGACAGGACCAAATGAATATGAAGTAATGCTATATAATGTAACATCAGCATTACAAGAAAAAGATCCTGCAAATAGAAGCTTTTATGAAGATAACTATAATAAGATAGTTACTGAAGTAAATAATATGGTAACAAAATTTAACAATCTAGTTAAAACATCTAAAAATAAACCAATATTTTTAACTAGAGACAATACATTTGAATATCTTTTAGCAGACTTAGGAATACAATATACAGTAGTTCCTCAAAATGAAAGCTTTTCAGATTATATAAGTCAAAACAATTTAAATGAAAAAGATGTTGTAGTAATAAAAGATAAAAGTGATAAAGAAAAAATAGATGTAAATAGTATTACACTACAAAAAGAAAATTTAAATATTAGTTATTTAGAATTACTTGAGAATAATCTAAATACATTAAGTAGTGTATATAAATAAAAATAATAAAAAAATGTTGACGAAGCCCCTAAATCATATTATAATAATATTTGTTCTGAAGGGGTATGGCTCAATTGGTAGAGTAGTGGTCTCCAAAACCATTGGTTGTGGGTTCAAGTCCTACTGCCCCTGCCAAAAGCACTTAGATTTTTATCTAAGTGCTTTTTTTTACGTAAAAATAACTTGATTCCTTAGATTGGAAACAAGGAAACAAACTTTTCTGTATTTTCTTATTTTCCATAAATTTATTGTATTATTTATGAGTTTTACATAAATAATTGAATATAGTTTTTTTTTGCAATTTATTGTTTCCTTTGTTTCCCATTATAGTGTATCCCTGTATTTTACTAGCTTTAGGGTGGCAACAATCACTAGAAACAAGTCTAAAGTTTGTTGCTTTTCTTTGCACTTTGTTTCCTTTTATTTTTATTCATCGGTTCTTTGCTGCTTAGTTTGTTTCCCTTTGTTTCCTACTTTGTTTCCTTTTTTGTCTACTTTGTTGCTCTTTTTCTATAGATGTTAATTAACAGCTAAAGCTTTTAAAGGTGAGTTTTTAGCTTTAATAACAAGGAGTCTTATTAAATTTGATACTAGTAAAAGAAAAGGAGCTTATATATAGTATCTATATATGAGGCTCCTTTTAGATTAACCAATAGTTATATTATATTGTGATAAGATTCCACTTAAAGCACCTGAGAATAGGCTACTAACAGTAAATCCTATTGTTAAAACAAATAATGTAATAATTCCAAAAAGAATAAGTGGTGCTACAAGGTTAGTTCCACCAGTAGCTTTTAAAATTTCATCTTTATGCTTATAGCTTTGAAGTGAATTGTTTATTTTTCTAATTCTATGTTTTGCACTATTTAGATACATTGAGTTTCCGAAAAGTCCAAATAAAACCATTAAACCAATTCTTAATATAGATCCTATAAGAGGAAACATAAAAGAAAAGGAATCTAAAACAAATTCAGCTATAAAGAATATTAAAAACCAAATATATAGCTTACGATAAAGAAGCCAAAATGGTGTGAATAAGAAGCTACACCAATTCCAAGAAACAAAATTATCAGATTCTTTATGTTTATTAAAAACAGTATGGTAATAATCAAGATTTTTATATCCTATATAAGAGTATAAATCATGATTTGGAACAGAAGCCTCACTATCATTATTAATCTGATTAACAATAGTATCTTCTACGTTTTTTCTTTTTTCATCAAAAGCGTTTAAATCTTCATTCATAAAAAGACCTCCTAAAGTTTTGATATTAATATGTTTTGCAAAAAAATATTTTATATGCATGGAATATAAAATAGAAAAAAACAAAATTTTATTATAAAATTAAAGGATACAGTTAAAAGGGGAGGGATATCTTTGAATATAAGAGATTTAGAGTATTTTAAATGTTTATGTGAAATGAAGAGTTTTACGAAGACAGCAGAAAAATTATTTATATCTCAACCATCAGTAACAATGTCTGTGAATAGACTTGAAAAAGATTTAGGAACAAAACTTGTTATAAGAAGTCATTCAAATAAAGAGATAAAGATAACAGAAAGTGGGATTATTTTAAAGAAAAGAATTGATAACATACTTCATGAAATTAGTGAAGTAAGGGTAGAGATAGATAAATTAAAAAGTAAAAAGATAAAACTTGGAATTCCTCCAATAATAGGAGCTTACTTTTTCCCAAGATTTGTAGGGGAGTTAGTTCAAAAGGGGTTTATAGAGAATATTGAATTTGTTCAAGCAGGTTCTGTAAAAATGAAGGAACTTTTATTAGCAGGGCAAGTTGACATAGCATTAATGGGTTCACTTGAAGTTTTAGAGGATGAAAGTATACAAAGTGATACTCTTTTAAAGGATTCATTTGTAATGTGTATAAGTAAAAATAATGATTTATCTAAAAAGAGTGAAATTGATTTTTCAATGTTTAAAGATGAGCAATTTATAGTTTTAGGTGATGGCTATTTACATACTAATGTATTAGAAAATTTACTTAAGAAAGAAAATATAGAACCACAGAAAATATATTATACAAATGAAATTCAAACGGCAAAGTCTTTAATAGCAGCTAATTTAGGTGTAGGGATTATGGTCAAAATGGCTGTTGAGGAAATGAATGAAATAGAAACTATAGAATTAAAGGAACGGATTGATTTTTATATATCAATAGTTGCAAAAAAGGAGCACTACTTAACAGAAATTGAGAAAGATATTATAAAAACTATAAAAGAAAAGAATAAAGAGATAAATGAAAGGTGATTTTGAATCATCTTTTTATTTATTTGCTCATAAATAAAATTTATGAGTAAATAAAAAAACTATATTTTTATTTTAGAAAAAAGAGGTCTATAATAAAAATAAGAAAAGTTCAAAGTATAAAAATTAAAATAGATATATATTTTGAGAGAAGGAAGGTATCGAAAATGGATTTTTTTAAAGAAAGTTTAAAAGTACATGAAGAGAAAAAAGGGAAGATTGAAGTAGTTTCAAAGGTAAGAGTTGAAACTAGAGATGACTTAAGTGTGGCTTATTCACCAGGAGTTGCAGAGCCATGTAGAATGATAAAAAAGAATGAAGATGATGTATATAAATATACTTCAAAAGGAAATATGGTTGCAGTAGTAACAGATGGTTCAGCAGTACTTGGACTTGGAAATATAGGACCTAAAGCTGGACTTCCAGTAATGGAGGGAAAAGCAATACTTTTTAAAGAGTTTGGTGGAGTTGATGCATTTCCAATATGCATAGATTCAAATGATGTAGATACAATAGTAAATACAGTTAAGCTTATTTCACCAAGTTTTGGAGGAATAAACTTAGAAGACATAAGTGCACCAAGATGTTTTGAAATTGAAGAAAGACTTAAAAAAGAATTAGATATTCCAGTATTTCATGATGACCAACATGGAACAGCAATAGTTGTTTTAGCTGGAGTCTTAAATGCCTTAAAATTAGTTGGTAAAAGAATCGATGAAGTTAAGGTTGTTGTTAATGGAATGGGAGCAGCAGGAACTGCAATAGCAAAACTATTAATGTCAGCTGGGGTTAAAAATTTAGTTCCATGTGATAAAGTTGGAATAATCAATGAAGATATGGAAGATATAGATTATGCTAAAAGAGATTTTGCAAAGATTTCTAATCCAAAGAAAATTACTGGTAGCTTAGCAGATGCACTAAAAAATGCAGATATATTTATAGGAGTTTCAGCACCAAATATAGTTACAGGAGAAATGGTAGAGTCTATGGCAAAAGATTCAATTCTTTTTGCAATGGCAAACCCAACTCCAGAAATAATGCCAGATATAGCTAAAGCTCATGGAGCAAGAGTTATGGGAACAGGAAGATCAGATATGCCTAATCAAATAAATAACGTATCAGTTTTCCCAGGATTATTTAAAGGAGCACTTTCTGTACGTGCAAAAGATATAAATGAAGAAATGAAAATAGCAGCAGCTATGGCAATAGCAAACTCAATAGAAGAAAAAGATTTAAATGATGAGAATATAGTTCCATCATCATTAGATAAGAGTTTAGCAGGAAGAGTTGCAAATGCAGTAGCAAAAGCAGCAAGAGAATCAGGAGTAGCAAGAATATAATTACAAAAAAAGGAATTGACATTATGCCAATTCCTTTCTTATCTTTTTAAATTTTAATAGCCATTAAGTTCTGATAATAAGTCACCGAGTCTTACAAGAGCATTTGGAGCATCTTTACTATCCATAATAAGTTCTACAAATATAAGTTTGTCTTTATTTTTATCAGCAAGTTCTAATACTGTAGTTAATTCTTCTTCAGTTTTAACTTTACAAGCTATTGATTTACCTTGATTTAAGTCGAAAATATTTACAAGATTTTTATAATCCCACATATTTATTGAGTTATATTTTCTGTTAGGGCCATGTATAAGTTTTTCAATTGTATATCCATCATTATTGATAACAAAAATTATTGGATGAATGTCTTCTTTTATCATAGTAGAGATTTCTTGACATGTTAATTGGAATGAACCATCTCCTATGATTAAAATATTTCTTCTACTTCTATCAGCCATTTGTGATCCTAGAAGAGCTGGTAATGTATAACCAATTGATGCCCATAGTGGTTGACCTATAAATTTTGAATTTTCTGGCATTCTAATTCCAGTTGCACCTGAAAATGCTGTTCCAGTTTCAGCTAAAAGAATATCTCCACTTTTTAGATTACTTTCTATACAGCTATAAAATCTTTGTTGAGTCAATTCTTTATTTTTTTCAGGACTAAATTTTACTGAAGTTTTAGGTTCTACTTCAACATTATGTTTATAATTAATTCCATTACTAAGAAGTGCATTTAAAACATCTTTCATTAAGATACTACAATATCTTTTTTCACCTATTTTTGAGTGAGTAGGATGTATTTCAACTACTGACATATCATCGTGTATAAAGTTAAAGCAAGCTGTTGTAAAATCACTAAGTTTAACACCAAGAAGGAACGCTACATCTGCTTTATTCATAGCTTCTTTTACTGGTTCAGGACTTAAGACACCATTGTATATACCAACAAAGTTATCACAGTATTCATTAACAGCAGTTTTTCCCATACTTGTTGTACTTACTGGAAGTCCAGTAGTTTTAACAAAATTTCTAGCTTCAGCGCTAAGCTTACATCTATCTACCTCATAATCAGCAAGAACCATTTCACCTTTAGATGTTGAAACTAGCTCTTTAACATCTTTTATAAATTCTTTTAAAGTTTCATCATTAGTTTTAATTTCAATATCTAAAGGTGCTCCTGAAACTTCAATTTCTTTATCAACAATATCAAAAGGAAGTCCTATATAAACTGGTTTTTTAGTGATATAACATTCAGTTAAAACTCTATCAATTTCTCTAGCAGCATTCATTTCATTAAGAATAGTTTGAGATGCAGTAACTTCTCTATACATATTATAAAATTTATAGTATTGTCCATCTCCTAAAGAGTGATGTACATATCTTGAACTATTTTTCATAATAGTCATTGAAGGTATTCCAGTAATTTTAACTATTGGCACATCCTCAGCATAAGCACCGGCAACACCATTTATAGCACTAAGTTCTCCAACACCAAAAGTTGTTACTAAAGCTGACATTCCATTAACTCTAGCATATCCATCAGCAGCATAAGAAGCATTTAATTCATTACAGTTACCTACCCAGTCAAGTCCATCCATATCTTCAACATGATCTAAGAATAATAAATTATAATCTCCAGGAACACCATAAACGTGTTTAATATTAAACTCCTTTAATCTATTTAATAAATAATCTCCAATTGTTACTTTCATTTGTAATTCCTCCATGTATTTATTTTATTTTTATTTTTATGCTATATTTATAAAGCATTTTTCATGCCAACTTTGAAAATGTCTTTAAAATAAGCTTTTTTATAAAAAATACACAATAAATGATACAAAAAAGTCTCAAATATGAGAAAAAAGTCTCAAATTTGAGACTTTTTCCTCATAAAGCTTGCTCTACTTATTTCAAGCTTTTTTAAAATTTCTTCCATTGAAAAACCTTCTTCTAAAAAATGACTTATTACTGAGAATTCAACATCTTTTACTATATCTTTTAAAGTATCATCTAAATTAATACTTAAACTATAGTTTTCTTTTATGGAATTAATATCGTCTATAAAAGAGGTAAAATCAATATTGTTAAAATCAAAATCATTAAAATCAGTCATTAATGAAAGTCTATGAATTACATTTTCAAGTTCTCTTATATTACCATTCCAAGGGTAAGTAGAAGGGCATTTCTTTATAATTTCAATTACTTTATCTTTATCAGAGATATGAAGTCTTTCTAAAAGTTGTTTAGAGATTAATGGAATATCACTTCTACGTTCTCTTAGTGGAGGAATTTTTAGATTAAAAACATTCAATCTATAATACAAGTCTTCTCTAAATCTTCCTTTTAAAACTTCCTCTCTTAAATTACGATTAGTTGCACAAATTATTCGAATATCAACAGGAGTTATTTCATTACTTCCAATTCTCATAACTTCTTTTTCTTGAATAACTCTAAGTAAGCTTGCTTGAAGACTTAAGGGCAATTCACCAATTTCATCTAGAAAGATAGTTCCTTTATGGGCTAATTCAAAAACACCCATTTTTCCATCTTTATTAGCACCTGTAAAAGCACCTTTATCATATCCAAAAAGCTCACTTTCCAAGAGGTTTTCATTTATAGCACCACAATTTATAGCAACAAAAGGCCATTCAGAGCGAGTACTTTCATTATGAATACTTTGTGCAAATAACTCTTTACCAGTTCCAGATTCACCATAAATTAAAATAGTTCCATCTGTTTTAGCATATTTCATAGCTATTTTTTTAAGATTTTCCATTTGAGAGTTGCTAGTTATAATATCATTAAAATTATGTTTAGCAACAAGGCCTTTTTTATGGTTTGTACTTCTAATTTTTCTTTCAAGTCTTTCAATAGTGGAGGCTTTATCAAAAGAGTTAACGCGACCAATAAAATTACCTTTTAACTTAATATCTACGGTACTAGCTGCAACCATCTTCCCATTAATATTTATAATTCCATTATTTAATTCTTTAGATTTCTTTAAATCTCCTAAAACATTATTAATATCTTGTTTAAATACAGAAGATTCATTAATATCTAGAATTTTTTCAGCTTCATTATTGCAAAGAATAATTTTATCGTTAATATCTGTTACTAAAATACCTTGTTTTACAAAATTTAAAATAGTATTAAGTCGTGCATTTTTTTCAAGTTCCTTTTTTCTAACATTAACAATATTTATAGCTTCTTCAATAGCATTAGTCATTGCTTCATCACTAGATTTTAGTAGTATATTTTTTAGGGATAATTCATTACTATATATTTCAGTACAACCACCACCTATAACAAGATTTCCTCCATTTAGCATAGCTTGTCTAAGTGGTTTCTCTATATCTTCAGGAGTTACATATTTAATTTGGATAATATCATTCTTTAAGTTAAAGATACTTTTTATTTCTTTTAAATTAAAAGTATCTTTATAAAATGATAGACAAATTATTTGTGTAGCATCAGTTAGATTAATACTATTTATGGATTTGATTAAATCAAAATTAGTTATTTTAATATCAACAACAGGAATATATGTATTTTCACGAATGAAATTTACACTTGAACCACTACTTAAAAAGACATCAGTTCTCAATTCATTTTTTCTGATAAAATCTTTAATATCGTCTTTATTATTAATTGTTTTTGCATTGATAATTACTCTATTATCTTTAAAACTATTAAAATAAACAGACATCTCATCATAAGGGCAAACTATGCAAATATTGATTTTTTCATTGTTTAAACTATTCATGTTATAACCTCCTTTTAAAATATTTTATTATAAATTTATTATATCATTTTTAGGACAAGGAATATTATATAGGAAAATATAAAAGGAATTGACAGTGCCAATTCCTTTTTATAGGTTAAAATACTCATTTTTTAAGATAGAGTAGTATGAAAAATCACAAATTCCAACATTGCTAGTACCAGAATGTCTTAATGTTCCTTCATAAATCATATTATTTTTAAGCATTACTTTTCCTGAGGCAGGATTATTTGGATCATGTTTTGATTCAATTTTAGAAACTTCAACTTGTTCAAAGAAGAATTTTATTATTAAATTAACAGCTTCTGACACAATTCCCTTATTCCAATAATCAAAACCTATGCAGTAACCAAAGTGAACTATTTCCAAAGTATCATTTGATTCAACAATGCTAATAGTTCCAATTGGATTATTAACATCAGTTTTTAAAGTAATAGCCCATTGATAAAAGTCCTTTTTTGAATAATCATTAATCCACTCATTTAAAATAGATTTAGATATATCAATACTTGAATGTGGTGGCCAAGATAGATATTTTGTAACTCTCGCATCTGACGCCCAATTAGAAAACATAGACTCAGCATCAGAAGGAGTAAATCTTCTAAGTAAAAGTCTGTTACTTTCTAAAGAGATAGTTCCTAGATGTTTCATAAAAACACCTCCTTTTAAAATTTATATAATTATAACATAGAAATTTGAAATTCAAGTAAAATATTTACAATTGAGGTTGAAATGGCAATGATGGCAGCAAGAACAGCGACTATTGTTGCAGTAAGTTCAAATTATTAAAAAAAATAAACCATCAAGTTAAATTAAAATACTTGATGGTTTTTTCTAATGTAAAATAAGTCCAAGTAATGCACATATTAATACAATAAAAATTAAGTTTATTTTCTTTGAGAATAGAAGGATACCAGCAATTATTGTTATAACTATCTCTTTCCAATCTCTATATGCAGAGCGGCTAAGTGATATAAAGGCACTGATTATAAGTGCAATAAGTGCAGGTTTCATTCCAACTAAGGCAGCATTCCAAAGTTTAGAATTTTTCATTCTAGCAAATGCAAAATAAGCAATAGTTACTAAAATCATAGGAGCTGTTGCAAGGCCTAGTATGGCAACCATTCCACCAAATAATCCTGCAAGTTTGAAACCAATAAATGCTGAAAGGTTACAAGAGACTGCACCAGGAGAAATTTGTACAATACCAATATAAGAAGTAAATTGGCTACTAGTTAACCAATGATGATCATTTACAACAA
>NZ_JBOGCC010000007.1:0-1289 GCF_051656525.1 Clostridium sp.
TCTCTTAAATCTTCCATTATAAGTTTAACTCCAGATTCCATAAGAAAGGAAACTATAATATCAATTCTTTTAGCCTTCTTAAAAGAATTCTTTAATTTACTATATAAATAATTGTTTCTATCATCTCCACCAACTGCAATATTAGCCCTATAAAGTGCTTTTGCTTCTTTAATTTCTATATTAAATTCATCTACCTTTAAACTAGTCATAATTTACTCCTTAAAATAAAAAAATCATTAAGCTTTATAAGAATATTATACCAAAATAACACTTTTAAAAAACTTAATGATTTTAATTATTTAATTTATTAAATTTAGTATTCCTTACTGTTAATCAAAAAAATATTCTTTTACATTCAGATACCACTTAAGTTCTATTTATATTCCTCATAGTTAATCAAAAACTGTATTTCCTGTTTCTTACATATGTTTAACAGTTGTCTTTATATTCCTCATAGTTAATCAAAAACGATAATAGTTAAAAGCTATTTTATAATTTATTTTTTCTTTATATTCCTCATAGTTAATCAAAAACAAATCCAGTTCTATAACTATCTCCAAGAAATACTGACTTTATATTCCTCATAGTTAATCAAAAACAAAATTATTTGTATTGTGAAATAGGTTTTGAAAATATCTTTATATTCCTCATAGTTAATCAAAAACTGATTATAATACTTATTTTAGATTCCAAAATAAGTATCTTTATATTCCTCATAGTTAATCAAAAACTCGAATAAAAAAAGTCCTTCACCACAATTAAAAAGTCTTTATATTCCTCATAGTTAATCAAAAACAATGATAAAAGAGTAACTTTATATAATATAAATCATTCTTTATATTCCTCATAGTTAATCAAAAACTCCATTCTCCTCTATAGCTATTATCTATTACTCCTCTTTATATTCCTCATAGTTAATCAAAAACCTGTTATTTTCCCAACTGCAATAGTATGCATAGTTTGCTTTATATTCCTCATAGTTAATCAAAAACCAGGGTGGGTAGAAGCTAACAAGACATTGACAACTATCTTTATATTCCTCATAGTTAATCAAAAACTAAGTTAGGAAGTGAGGGGGATGAAAAATAATAAACTCTTTATATTCCTCATAGTTAATCAAAAACCCCAAAAATCTTCTAAAAAACATAACCTATTTAAGCCATTTATAGCTAGTTTTTTTCAAATTTATTTTTTATTTTGCAGTAAACCTCCAATAATGTTTTTTAACTTTTTCTTAAAAGCACTATTAACCCACTATTTTCAGTGCTTTTAAACTTTTTCTTTAAATT
>NZ_JBOGCC010000008.1:0-4842 GCF_051656525.1 Clostridium sp.
ATTTCATTTCCTTCTTTATCTACGCCTATTGGATCTTGTAAATAAACTTCCCCCTTTTGTTTTTTATTATTTCTAAATAGCATTAAAATTTCATTTTCAATGCATCTGGATGCATATGTGGCAAGCCTCGTTCCCTTATCTACATCAAAAGAATCAATAGCTTTTATAAGCCCCACTGTTCCAATTGAAATTAATTCGTCTACATCTTTATTTGGAAATGTATACTTCTTTACTATATGTGCAACTAGTCGTAAATTTTTTTCTATTAATATACTTTTCGCCTTTTTATCCCCATTCTTTAATAGTCTTAAATATTTTTCTTCATCTTTCTCATTCAATGGTGTTGGAAAAGTATTATTATTAGAAATGTATCCTGTTAAAAAAAATGTACTACACAATAAATCAATAAAATTAGATATTACTAACATTATTTGCCTCCTAATAGTGCTTACTATCATAGTATGATTTTTTTCCTTTAAACTTTCTCTTCTTAAAAATATAAAGTCATGTTTTCTAAAAAAACATGACTTTTAATTTACAGTATTTTTAATTTGAAAAATTTTTAATACTATTTTACTAATGCTTTTACTACATCACTAAAGATAGGTGCTGCTACTGTACTTCCCCCTACAATTTTCCCTTCTTCTTCAGTTACATTTGGAACTACTACATTCATAGTATATTCTATCCCCTCAATTTCAAATGCACCTGTAAACCAACAATGTGTCTTATCTTGAAATGTTCCAGAACCTGTTTTTCCATAAATAGTTTTTCCTTGAACTCTTGCTAAATCCCCTGTTCCATATAAAACAACGTCCTTCATCCCACTTTTGACCATATCACTAGTAAGCTTACTAAATATCATTTTACTTTCCTTTTTAGATTCTTCGATTACTTTTCCTTCTGAATCTGTAATTCCTTCAAGTATTGTAGGCTTTACATATACACCATCATTAAAAAAAGTATTTATAGCACCTGTAATTTGTACTGGAGTAACTGTCATACTTTGACCAATAGCTAGATTATCTACTCCAGCATTCTCTTTCATATATGTTCCTTTTGCTTCACTTTTATTTTTACTATCTATATTTAATACCCTTTCAAACATCCCAAGCTCCTTAGAATAGTTTAATACTGTTTCAATTCCTATTTCATGACCTATATACCCAAATATATCATTGCAAGATTCTATAAGAGCTTTTTTAGACGAAATATTTCCATGAAATATATTTTTGCATTTTTTACCTCTACACATGTATGCTGTCTCAGGTGTAATTATTCCTTCTTCTAAAGCTATTCCATACGTAATAAGTTTTGATATAGATCCTGGCTCATACCCTATACCTTCCATCCCTAAATTAATATTAGGCTGACTCTCATCTTTTTGAGTAAATCCACGTATTTTCCCACTCTTACTTTCTACAAGAACTACTCCTATATTTTCATACTTCTCATACTTTTTATCTACTGTTACCTCTTTTATTTTATTTTGAATTTCTTTATCAATTGTTAATTTTATATTTTTATTTCTTTCTATATCTACTAAACTTTTACTTGTGTACACTGTATTATCATCTCTGTAAAAATTCACTTTTGGAAATTCATTCTGTTCAATTTCTTTTTTTATTATATAATCCAATGTTCCCTCTTTAGCTTCAGTTTTATCTAAATTTGAAAACATCCCATCAATAGACCACGCTTCTTTATTATCTCTTTTATCATAAATATATGTATAAACACCTTTTACATTCTTTATACTATTTACTTTATCAAAAGTTTCTTTTGATACATTATAATAATTTTTTCCATGAGGAGCTTTCATTATATCGTCAAAACTAAAATCATTTATTTCTTCTTTCATTATAAAATTAAAGGTAAGTAGTCCTTGAAGAGCTTCACCATAATTATTTAACTTAAACGGTTTTGAATCTATTACAACTAAGTATTCTTTATTATAATTATTTAAATCTTTTCCCTTTGTATCAAATAACATATACTTCATATCACTTATTACTTCTGTCTGATGATTCATATAATTAGCTGTAACTTGCTCTGTGGGCATTACTTGTAAAAAATATAACCTCACTGATAACCCCAAAAATATAATTATAAAAAGAATTCTCATACTCTTTGCTCTTTTTCTCAAATTTCTCAAAAAAACACCTCCTTTTGGTAATTATAACCACTAGGAGGTGTTTTTATTCTTATCTTTGTAAGGTATCTTTAACTTTTGAAACCAATATATCTATTGCTACTTTATTGTGTCCACCTTCTGGAACAATTATATCTGCATATCTTTTCGTTGGTTCTGTAAACTGCATATGCATTGGTCTAACCACTTCTAAGTATTGTTCAACAACTGAGTCAACAGTTCTTCCTCTTTCTTCTATATCTCTTAAAAGTCTTCTTAGAATTCTTATATCAGCGTCTGTATCTACATATACTTTTATATCTAAAAGATCTCTTATTCTTTCATCTTCTAATATTAGTATTCCTTCTACAATTATTATATCCTTTGGATTAACTAAAACTGTTTCTTCAACTCTATTATGAATTGTAAAATCATAAATTGGCTTTCTTATAGCTTCTCCATCAACTAAAGACTTTAAGTGTGATATTAATAAATCATTATCAAATGCTTTTGGATGATCATAATTAGTCTTAGTTCTCTCTTCCATTGTTAAATGATTTTGACTTTTATAATAAGCATCTTGTTGAATCATCCCAATACAATCCTCGCTAAAACTATTGTATATAGCATCTGCAATTGTACTCTTTCCTGACCCTGTTCCCCCAGTTATTCCTATTAATATTGGTCTGTTCATTAGTTATCCTCCTTATTTTAAACCCTAATTATAATTTAGTTCCTATCTCTATATTATTTTTAGCTTTTATTAGCATATCATTCTTTTGTAATGGTATTTCTACCTTTGCACTAAACATCATATGAGCTCTATTTGCCACCTCTGTTTTAACTTTTTTATCTAAATCAAACATATCAATTAATTGAACACTAAAATTATCAGTATAAGCTCTTAATATATCAACCTTATCACCTTCAAAAACTCTATTTTTTTGCATTATTGTTGCAGTTTTTGTTTCTTCATCATATTCTTTAACTATTCCAACTATATCATAATCTCTTATATATGAGCTTTCGTCATAATTTTGTTCACCCATTTTTCCAAAATAAAATCCTGAATGGTATGGTCTATGACTAACCTTTAAAAGAATATCCATCCATTCTTGTTTAAATCTATATCCTTCTGGATTTTTACAGTAACTATCAATAGCTTCTCTATAAGCTTTAACAACAGAAGCTACATAAAACTCACTCTTCATTCTTCCTTCAATTTTAAAGGAATCTATCCCACTTTGAACAAGCTCTGGAATATGCTTTATCATGCAAAGATCCTTTGCGTTCATTATGTATGTTCCTTGATCATCTTCAAGAACTGGATAATATTCATTTGGTCTTGTTTCTTCAACCAAGTAATATTTATATCTACAAATATTTGCACATGTTCCTTTATTAGCATCTCTACCTATTAAATAATTAGAAATTAAACATCTTCCTGAATATGCCATACACATAGAACCATGTATAAATGTTTCTATTTCACATTTTGCTGGTAAATGTTCTTTAAATCCTTTAATTTCATTTAAAGTCATTTCTCTTGCTAAAACAATTCTAGTACAACCTTGATCATACCAAAATTTAGCTGTTCTCCAATTTACAACATTCGCTTGAGTACTTACATGAACTTCAAGATTTGGTGATACTTCTCTAGCTATTGCAATTATTCCTGGATCTCCAACTATAATTGCATCAATTCCTGTCTTTTCAATACTTTTAATATATTCTTCTATTCCATTAAAATCAAAGTTACGTGGGAATACATTCATAACTAAGTATATTTTTCTACCTCTGTCATGACAGTACTTTACCCCTTCTTCCATTTCTTCATTTGTAAAATTCCCAGCAAAAGCTCTTAAATTAAGCTTACTTCCACCTATATATACAGCATCTGCTCCAAAATCTATAGCTATTTTAAGCTTTTCAAGATTCCCAGCTGGTGCTAAAACCTCTGGCTTTTTCATAAAATTACCTCCTTCTTGTTATTGCAATTCCATCTCCCATTGGTATTACTGATGTTACTAAAGTATCATCAGTATTAACCATTTCTAAATAAGATCTCATTCTTTTAACAATTGTTATTTTTCTTCTTTTAACTAATTCTTGTGATGGAACCATACCTCTAAATAATACATTATCAGCTATAATGATTCCATCTTTTTTTAAAAGTCTTAAGCAGTGAGGTAAAAAATGATTATAATGTCCTTTCCCTGCATCCATAAATATTAAATCAAATTCTTCATCTAAGTTCTCTAATATTTCTAGACAATCCCCTTCTAGAATTTGAATTTTTTCGGATAACTTTAGCCTTTCAATATTTTTCTTCGCTAAAATTACCATTTCTTCGCTTCTTTCAATAGTTTTAATTTCTGGCTCTGTTCTTGAAGCTTCATACATTAATGTTGCAGAGTATCCTATAGCAGTTCCAAGTTCTAATATTTTAAGCGGCTTTTTCATTCCTACCATAAATTCTAAAAATTTAGCTGTTTCTTTTTGAACAATAGGCACACCATTTTCTTTTGCAAAGTCTTCTAGTTCCTTTGTCATTCCAGTACTCTCACCTATCAAACCTCTTAAATATTCTTCCATATAATCATATGTTATTCCGCTCATACATACCTCCAAATTTTGATAAACTAATTGTTCTCTTTATTATATATTTCTTTTTGCTTTTCAAATGCTTGATATGAATTTGTAAAGAAATG
>NZ_JBOGCC010000009.1:0-1161 GCF_051656525.1 Clostridium sp.
CACGGTCTGACCGAACTGAAACAACTGATTCAGCGTCCCGACCTGATCCCGCAAGTGTTCGTTACACTGTCACAGGAGGTGTGACCATGCGCCCACCAAAGGTATCAAGTGCTGCACAGTGGATGACCTGTCGCGGCTCCGTAAAAGCGCAACAAGACTTCCCCGCTCCGGCGGGGGATGTCCCACTCGGTACGCTTGAAGGACGTGCAATTCACGAAGTAGCGGAAGGGATGTTGTGGGCGCTCAAAGGCGATCCGAATGCGCAGCTCACCGGCATTGTCGGCACCCTCTCGCAAGATGGTATCGTAATCACGCAAGAGCTGTACGACGCTGCACGGGAGTACACCAACGAAGTGTGGGGTTACGCGAACCGGCGCGAGAAGTTCAAACTCGTGCAGATTGAACAGCGCGTCTCACTGGAACACCTCGCGCCGGGTTGGTTCGGCTACATCGATGCGTACCTAGTTGACCATGACCGTAAAGTTATCACGGTGTGGGACTGTAAAGGTGGTCACCGACTGGTTGAAGCGGAGGACAATTGGCAACTGTTCCTGTACGCACACGCTGTGATGAATTCGCTCACAATGTCACAGATGGGGAATTATACCGATTGGTCGTTTGATTTACGTGTGGTTCAGCCTCGTGCGTACCACAAGAACGGTACGGTTCGTCCGTGGACGTTCAACCACCAGACGTATTGTGAGAAGTTGACCGTCTGTACCGATGCGGTGAAGGCTATCGTTGCGGGTGACATTTCCACACGTGCTGGCACACACTGCATGTACTGTAGCGCCCGTGCGCACTGTGCCACGCTTGCTGAACATAGTTACGCTGGTATGGATTACGTCAAGCAGTTGAGTACGCACAATCTGGACGGTGCACAGCTTGGTGTTGAGTTGAAGATGCTGCGACAAGTGTCCGACATGATTAAAATGCGCCTCGCCGGTATCGAAGAGCAAGTGTTACATGAGATCCGCTCCGGCAATGTCGTACCGTTCTTTACCGCCCGTGAAGGTAAAGGTCGTGAAACATGGCGCAAGAATGTACCAGTTGAGCAGCTGATCATGATGGGTGATTTGCTGGGTGTGGACATCCGTAAACCTGTCACACTCGATACACCTGCACAATGTCGTAAAAAAGGTATTGACGAGTCGGTCATTG
>NZ_JBOGCC010000010.1:0-2647 GCF_051656525.1 Clostridium sp.
AAAAAGGTCATAATACAATAGAAGTCTTTGATTTTAGGATTCTTAAGATAGTGTGTGTATCTTTCGAATTTACAGGTGCTACAACACCTATAAAATCATAGACTTTTTTGCTTTGATATTATATTGCCCTTTAATATTAGGAATATACATTTCTATATTTAAGTATTTTTAAAAATTTTTTACCATAATGAATGTTTAATATATTAAACATTCACTAGATAGTATTTCATTTCTCTTAGTATTAAACTTAATAGAATAATCATAAAGCTTTCCGTGAGATGGCTTATCCTTATTTACAGCTCTCACAAATACTTCTTTTGGAGTTTCACCATCTTTTATAGGTGTAAATTCATTGTCTTTAACTACTCCACTTAAATCATAAGTAAAATCATCTTTATTTATTTCAACATCATACTTACTTTCAATTAGTTCATTTGCCTTATTAATTAAATCCTTCTCTGAACCTTTAAACTCTCTTGAACAACCCATTGCTACTGCTCCAAATAATACAACTCCTGTAAGCATTAAAATTAATTTCTTCATATCAAAATCCCCCTCTGTTTTTACGCTAAATAATTTCAATCTCTTAATTAAAATTATAATGTATGAAGAGGTTTTGAAGTATCGTTTTAAATTACAATAAACTTACATTAATGTAAGTTTTTTAACTCTCCTTATCTGCTATATTTTTTATAAACTTAGCAGGAACTCCGGCATAAACAGTATTGCTAGGAACATTTTTAGTAACTACAGATCCAGCTCCTATAATAGAGTTTTCTCCTATGGTTACTCCTGGACAAATAGTTGCTCCTGCACCAATCCAAGCATTCTTTTTAACCTTTACTCCTTTTAATATTACATCACGTCTATTAGCCACATCTATTGGATGATTTACTGAAAGAATCTTCACTTCAGGTCCAATTAAAACATTATCCTCAAGCTCAATTCCTCCTAAATCAACAAACATACATCCCTTATTTATAAATATATCTTTTCCAAAATTTATACGCGCTCCAAAATCACTATTAAAAGGTAATAAAATCGTTGTAGATTTATCAATTCTCCTTCCTGTCATTTCCTCTAAAATTTCTCTTACCTCTTCTTGTTTTTTATATCCCTCATTAAGCTTTGCAATTAACATTGCTGTTTTTTCTAAAGTTTCATTTATCTCCTTAAAAATAACCTCCTTATATGAAATATAATCCCTCTTCTCTAAAGCTTCAATTAAATTCTTATTCATCCTCTTAACTCTCTCCTTTTATATCATATTCAAAATCATAATACACCTTAGAGTTAACTCTCAGTCAATAAAAAAACTCCTATTTAGGAGCTTTTTTACATTTTCCATATATAATATTAATAACTAATGATACAGCTGACATTAAGCCAACAAGGAATAGTATGTATCCAATTGGTATTAAATAAAATGGTTCAACTAATCTACCATCTGGTAAAACTTTAGAATTCATTCCAAAGATAACTTGAGTTGCTATAAATAAAATAATACATACTACTAATAGTATTGCAGATATTTTCTTATAGCGCTTATTATTTTCAGCTCTTTGAACTGCCATTTGTATTAATAATGAAACAAAACCTAACACCATTAATACAAATGCCCAAAAACCAACAAATACATATTGGAAATTTTCATGTACAATACCATCTGAAGAAATATATGATCCTCCACTAGAATAGTATCCAATCACACTAGCTATTAAAAGCACTGTAAAACCTATTATAAATGCTATAGTTGCACCCCAAATAAAAGAGGTTATCTTACTTTGCTTCCATTTCTTTGCTAATGATTTTATCTGCTTAACGTCATTATCTAAATTCTCAACCTTTATTTCCTGATTCATTTTCTCTAACATATTTCTACAGTCTTCACATTCTGCTATATGCTCCCTAACTATTTGACTACTTTCTTCACTACACACTTCATCACTATAAAGTGGTAATAAATCTCTTATGATTTCACATGAGTATTTCATATAAGTTCCCCCTGTATTTTTAATTTTGCTCTGTGATACGTGACTCTGGCCCAACTTTCAGTTTTATTAAATACTTCTGCAATTTTTGCAAAACTAAGTTCTCCAAACATCCTTAAATAGAACACTTCTTTATACGGTTCATCAAGCTTATGTATTAATTTATGTAACCTAACTGTTTCTTCATTTCTAAAAACCTTCATCTCAAAATTTTCTTCTGATTCAAGTAATGTTAAATCAATATTAGAATCAAACTTTTTATCCTTCTTTACTTGTGTATACAAAGTATTTTTTGCTATTTGACATAACCATGATTGTATAGAACATTCATTTTTAAACTTATCAATATTCTTCAATGCCTTAAAAAATGTCTCTTGAGTTATTTCTTCTGCAACACTTGTACTTGAACCTAATGAAAGGACAAATTTATATACCGTATTAAAATAATCATTATATATTTTTTCAAAATCAGTCACATCATCACCTCACTTTCACTTATATGACTCCCTAGTAATCAAAACGTTACAAAAAATATTATAAAATTTTATTTAAATAATATTCTTCATATTATAACACTATAATCTTATAATTTACGAAAAAAATAATAGCCTTAACTTACATAGTTAAAAGCTATTATTTCTATATATTTTTTCTCC
>NZ_JBOGCC010000011.1:0-7614 GCF_051656525.1 Clostridium sp.
GAGAAGACATCATTAAGAAAACTTTAGTAGATGAATACGAAGATATATTAGCTGAGGAAGTTAATAAAGGAAATAGAAAGAAAAAGAAAACTAGAAAGCAAATGGAAGCAGAAGCTGCGGCTTTAGCTGCTGCAAATAGTTTAGAAGTAGTTGAAATAGCTGAAACTATAATGGTTAAAGATTTAGCAGAAAAAATCAATAAACCATATGCAGAGCTTATAAAAGAGCTTATGTTCTGTGGAGTTATGGCTGGAATGAACCAAGAAATTGATTTTGAAACAGCTAAAAAAGTTTGTGAAAAGTTTGAAATTATAGCTGAACAAATAGAAAGAAATGATGAACTTGATGATCTTATAATAGAAGATGAAGAAGAATCATTAGAAAAGAGACCACCAATTGTAACAGTAATGGGACACGTTGACCATGGTAAAACTTCTCTTTTAGACGCTATAAGAAAAGAAAAAGTTACAGAATCAGAAGCAGGTGGAATCACTCAACATATAGGAGCTTATACAGTAACATTAAATGGAGAAGAAATAACATTCTTAGATACTCCAGGACATGAAGCGTTCACATCAATGAGAGCTAGAGGAGCTCAAATTACAGATATAGTTATATTAGTTGTAGCAGCTGATGATGGAATTATGCCACAAACTAAAGAAGCTATAAGTCACTGTAAAGCTGCAAATGTACCTATGATTGTAGCTATAAACAAAATAGATAAAGATGGTGCTAACATAGATAAAGTTAAACAAGAATTAACTGAGTACGGATTAGTTGCAGAAGACTGGGGTGGAGATACAATTTGTGTTCCTGTTTCAGCTAAGCAAGGAATTGGTATTGAAAATGTACTAGAGATGGTACTTTTAACTGCTGAAATATTAGAGTTAAAAGCAAATCCTAACAGAAATGCAAATGGTACAGTTGTAGAAGCTAAGCTTGATAAAGGAAGAGGTCCAGTTGCAAGTTTACTTGTTCAAACAGGAACTTTAAATGTTGGAGATTCAATTTTAGTTGGAACAACATATGGTAGAATAAGAGCAATGTTTGATGATACAGGAAAGAAAATAAAATCAGCAGGACCATCAATTCCAGTAGAAGTTTTAGGTCTTTCAGAAGTACCAGCAGCAGGAGATAGATTCAACGAAGTTGAAGATGAAAAAACAGCAAGAAATATGGCTGAAAAAAGAAAAAATAAAATTAAAAATGAAAGTTTTGCGTCAAGTCATAGAGTTTCTCTTGAAGGTTTATATAACCAAATTAAAGAAGGAACTGTTAAAGAGCTTGGTATAATAGTTAAAGCTGACGTTCAAGGTTCAGTTGAAGCTATAAGACAATCACTTGAAAAATTATCAACTGATGATGTTAAAGTTAGAGTTATTCATGGTGGAGTTGGAGCTATAACTGAAACTGATATAACACTTGCATCAGCTTCAAATGCAATAGTAATTGGATTTAATGTAAGACCTGATGGAAATGCAGTAGTTGCAGCAGAGAGAGATGGAGTTGAAGTTAAAACCTATAGAATTATCTATGATGCAATAGAAGATGTTAAAGCAGCTATGATAGGAATGCTTGAGCCAGAATATAAAGAAGTTATATTAGGAACTGCAGAAGTAAGAGAAACTTATAAAATATCAAGTGTTGGAACAATTGCTGGATGTTATGTAACAGATGGTAAATTACTTAGAAATGCTGATGTAAGAGTTATAAGAGATGGAATAGTAATATTTGAAACAACTTTATCATCATTAAAAAGATTTAAAGATGATGTGAAAGAAGTTAAGAGTGGATATGAGTGTGGATTAAGCTTAGAGAAGTTTAATGACATGAAAGAGGGAGACCTTATAGAAGCTTATACAATAGAAGCGATTGAAAGAAAAGAGCTTTAATTAAAAGCGAGGTGAAGGAAAATGGCTAACTATAGAGGTGGAAGAATAAACGAAGAAGTTAGAAAAGAAGTTAGCAATCTAATTCAAAATGAAGTTAAAGATCCAAGACTTACAGCTATGATTTCTGTAACTGAAGTTGAAGTTACTAGAGATTTAAGTTTTGCAAAAGTATATGTAAGCATATTCTGCACAAGTCAAGAAGAGAAAGAAGAAAATTTAAAAGCATTAAGAGGAGCTAGTAGCTTCATAAGAAGAGAAGTTGGTAAAAGAGTTAAGTTAAGAGCAGTACCACAAATAATATTTGAGTTAGATGAATCTATAGATTATGGTATGAAAATTGATGCATTAATACAAAGGACTAAGAAATAGTGTCTTTAAAAGATGTAGCGAAAAAAATATTAGAGGCTAAAAAAATAGGAATATCTTATCATGTATCTCCAGATGGAGATGCTATGGGGAGTGCATTAGCACTTTTAAATGGTTTAAGATATTTAGGGAAAGATGCCTATATAATATCTAAAGATGTTATAGCTGATAACTTAGAATTTTTATCACTCAGTAAAGAAGTTGATGGGAATACAATAAGTCCAAAGCAAGGAACAGATTTAGTAGTTGTAGTAGATTGCGGAAATTTTGAAAGAATTTCTGCGGATCTTTCTTTTTATAAAGGCTTTTTAATAAATGTAGATCATCATATATCAAATGACGAATATGGAAATTTAAACTATGTTGATGCAAAGGCTGCATCAACAGGTGAGATTATATTCGAGCTTTTAAATAATCTTTCAATTAACTTTAATGAAAAAACAGATATTTTGAATAAGATAGGGACATGTCTATATACAACTATTGTAACTGATACAGGTTCATTTAGACATTCTAATGTAACTGAAAGAACTCACAATATAGCAAGCAAACTTATTGGAGTTGGCGTAGATAACACAGAAATTTATAGAAATCTTTTTGATAATAGAAAAATGAAAAAGCTAAATCTTATGGGATATGCTTTTGAAACTGCAAGACTTTATTTTGATGATAGAGTTATTGTAGTAGGATTATCAGCGGATGTTTTAAAGAGATATGATTGCGAACAAGAAGATACATCAGATGTTATAGGAAATCTTTTAAGCGTAAAAGGTGTCGAAGTTGCAGTCTTATTAAAAGAAACAGCAGACGGAACAAAGGCAAGTTTACGTTCAAAGAATGATTTTGATGTTAGACGCGTAGCGGAATGTTTTGGTGGCGGTGGTCATATAAAAGCATCAGGGGTCATGCAAAAAGGTGTATATTTAGAAGATGCAAAAGAGAACCTTTTAGAAAAAATTGAAAGTGAGCTAAAAGAATGGAAGGCGTAGTAAATGTTTTTAAAAACACAGGAATGACTTCTTTTGATGTAGTAAGAAAAATCAAAAAGCTTGCAAAAACAGGTAAAGTGGGCCACACAGGTACTCTAGATCCAGAGGCTTGTGGGGTTCTTCCTGTATGTATAGGAAAAGGGACTAAAATTATAGATTATATAATGCGAGCACCTAAAATATATACAGTTCAGTTTAAACTAGGTGTTAAAACTGACACTTATGATTTAGAAGGCAAGATATTAGAGGAAAGAGAATGGAGTCATTTAACAGAAGAAGAAATCTTAGAAGCTATTTTAAAGTTTAAAGGAGAGTATAGTCAAATTCCACCAATGTATTCAGCATTAAAGCAAAATGGTGTTAGACTATATGAACTAGCTAGAAAAGGAATAGAAGTTCCAAGAGAAGGAAGAAATATAACTATTTATTATATTGAAGATATAAAAATTGATGGTCCCTTAATAGAAATGAAAGTTAAATGTTCAAAAGGAACTTACATAAGAAGTCTTTGTTATGATATTGGAGAAGAGCTGGGTGTTTTTGCTGTTATGACAAAGTTAAAAAGAAATGCTACTTCAAACTTTTTTGAAGAAGATAGTATTAATATTGAAGATTTAACAGAAGAGAATATAAGTGAATATATTATTCCAATAGAAGAAGCTTTAAATGATTATGAAAAAATGCAAATAAATGATAAATTTTTAAAACTTATAAAAAATGGTGCAAGAGTCTATGATAAGAGATTATACACATCAGAAGTTTTAAATAATGTTTTATATAGAGTTTATGATGGAAAAGGAAACTTTTTAGGACTTGGAAAGAAAGATGAGGAAGGATTTAAGATGGAAAAACATTTATCTTAGATTTTAGGGAAGTGAAGATATGGAAGAGAAAAAAGGTTATTATATAGCTCTTGGAAGTTTTGATGGACTTCATAAGGGGCATTTAGAACTTATTTCTGAAATAAAAAAATTGGCAAAAGAAAATAATGCTAAAAGTATGGTATTTACTTTTTCAAATCATCCAAGAGAAGTGATAAATAAAGAATATAAATTTAAATATTTAATGGGTAATAAAATTAAAGAGAGAATATTAACAGATTTAGGCGTAGATAATATTGTATTGGAAAGATTTGATGAAATCTTAATGAAGTTATCACCAGAAGAGTTTATAAAAAAATTATATAGTGAATATAATGTAAGAGGAATTGTTGTAGGGTTTAACTACAGATTTGGATTTAAAAATCAAGGTGATATTGAACTTTTAAAAAGTCTTGGTAAGAAATACAATTTTTTAGTTAAAGTTATAAATCCATGCCTATATAATGGAGAAATAATTAGTAGCACAAGAATTAGAAAGGCTTTATTAGAAGGGAAAGTTGAAGTAGCAAAAGAAATGCTTGGTAAACCATATTTAATTGAAGGAACGGTAGTTTCAGGAAAACAGCTTGGAAGAACGATTGGATTTCCAACTGCAAACTTAAAGGTTGAAGATAAATATATAATTCCTAAAAAAGGAGTATATTACACTAATGTAGTATATAATGAAGAATTTTATAAAGGAATAACTTCAGTAGGAAATAATCCAACGGTAAATGGCGAAAAGCTAACTATAGAAACATATATTATTGATTTTGATAAAATGATTTATGGTGAAAACTTAAAATTGTTATTTTTGGAAAGAATTAGAGATGAAAAGAAATTTAATTCTTTAGATGAATTAGTCGAAAGATTAAAAAAAGATAAGGAATTTGCTATTAAAAAGGAAATATATGCTGCAAAATAAATTATGTTTACAAAATAAAATATTTTTGATATACTTACAAAGTAAACCTAGTTCTATGTTAAAAGGTGCCATCTTTTTACTTGGAATTAAGGGGATAATTATACGGAGGTGTAGATACACATGGATAAGGCAAGAAAATTAGAAATAATTAAAGAATTCGGTAAAAATGAAAAGGACACAGGATGTGCTGAGGTTCAAATAGCATTATTAACTGAAAGAATAAACGAATTAACAGGACACTTAAAAGTTCACAAAAAAGATCACCACTCAAGAAGAGGTCTTTTAATGATGGTTGGACAAAGAAGAGGTCTTTTAAACTATGTTGCTAAGCAAGATATCGAAAGATACAGAGCAGTAATTAAAAAATTAGGTTTAAGAAGATAATATCTTAGAGCGGGCATTCCCGCTCTATTATTTTAAAATTATTAGAAAAATTTGTAATTAAAAAGGCGAAGGGAGGTCCTTTATGAGGAACGAATTAAAAACAGTTATAGCTGGAAGAGAAATGAAGGTTCAATTTGGTGGGTTTGGTATGTTATCAAATGCAGCAACTTTTTTTAGCTATGGAGATACTGTTATACTAACAAATGTTAATGCCTCTGAAGAGCCAAGAGAAGGAATAGACTTTTTTCCATTAAGCGTTGAGTATGAAGAAAGATTATATTCTGTTGGTAAAATTCCAGGAGGATTTGTAAAAAGAGAAGGAAGACCTACTGATAAAGCTATTCTACACGGAAGAGCTGTTGATAGAACAATAAGACCATTATTTCCAAAAGGATTTAGAAATGATGTTCAAGTTGTTTGTACTGTAGTGTCAGTAGAGAAAGATAATTTACCAGAAATTTTAGCAATTAATGCGGCATCAATGGGATTATTATTATCTAGCATACCTTATACAATTCCAGTTGCAGGAGTTCAAGTTGGATTTGTAGATGGAAAATTCGTATTAAATCCAACATCAGATGAAAGAAAAGTTACGGACTTAGATCTTACTGTTTGTGCAACAGAAGAAAAAGTTATGATGATAGAAGCTGGCGGAAATGAAATTGATGAAGATACAATGATAAAAGCAATAGAGTTTGGATTTGAAGCTTGTCAAGATATAATAAAATTCCAAAAAGAAGCTCAAGCTAAATTTGGAAAAGAAAAAATTACGCCTAAATTATATAAAGTTGATGAAGAAGTAAATACTGATGTAAGAGCATTTGCAAGTGATATGGTTAAAGAAGCTATGTATATCACTGATAAAGATGAAAGAAATGAAGCTATGTCAACTGTAAACGA
Organism: Clostridium sp.; assembly: GCF_051656525.1. Lineage (GTDB taxonomy): Bacteria > Bacillota > Clostridia > Clostridiales > Clostridiaceae > Clostridium. Next base: position 6,317 of record NZ_JBOGCC010000011.1, read on the forward strand.
AAAAGTTTATTCTGAGTTTGCAGAAAAATATGAAGGAAAAGCAGGAGACATAAAAGAAGTTCTTTACAATATGCAAAAAGAAGTAGTAAGAAATATGCTACTTAAAGATAAAAGAAGACCAGATGGTAGATCTTTTGATCAAATAAGAAAGATTGATTGTGAAGTTGGAATTTTACCAAGAACACATGGAACAGGATTATTTACAAGAGGATTAACTCAAGTTATGACTGTTGCAACATTAGGTTCAGTAAGTGAAGTTCAAACTTTAGATGGGATAGATGAAGCAGAATCAAAAAGATATATGCATCATTATAATTTTCCAGCATATAGTGTAGGTGAAGTTAGACCGCTTAGAGGACCAGGTAGAAGAGAAATAGGGCATGGAGCACTTGGAGAAAGAGCACTTGAGCCATTAATTCCTTCAATGGATGAATTCCCATATTCAATCAGATTAGTGTCAGAAGTATTAAGTTCAAATGGATCGACTTCACAGGCATCAGTTTGTGGATCAACACTTGCATTATTAGATGCAGGAGTACCTCTTAAGAGACCAGCTGCAGGAATTGCAATGGGGCTTATAACTTCAGAAGATTTAACAGAAGAAGAAGTTTTAACTGATATTCAAGGAATAGAAGATTTCTTTGGAGATATGGACTTTAAAGTTGCAGGTACTGAAAAAGGAATAACTTCAATTCAAGTTGATACTAAGCTTAAAGGATTAAGCAGTTATGTAGTAAAAACTGCTATCAAAAATGCAAGAGATGCAAGAATGTTTATCTTAGAAAAGATAAATGAATGTATTCCAGGACCAAGAAAAGACGTTTCTTTATATGCACCAAAAACAGCTACTATAAAAATCAATCCTGATAAAATAAGAGAAGTTATTGGAGCAGGTGGAAAAGTTATAAATAAAATTATTGAGGATACTGGAGTTAAGATTGATATTGAGGAAGATGGAACAGTATTTGTATCATCTGTGAATCATGAAGGTGTTAACAAAGCAATTGAAATAATTGAAAGTATAACTAAAGAAGCTCAAGTTGGTGAAATTTATTTAGGAAAAGTTACTAAAATAACTACTTTTGGAGCTTTTGTAGAAATTTTACCAGGAAAAGAAGGGTTAGTGCATATTTCTAAGCTTTCTAAAGAAAGAGTTAATAAGGTTGAGGATGTTGTTTCAGTTGGTGATGAAATTTTAGTTAAAGTAACTGAAATTGATAACCAAGGAAGAGTAAATCTTTCAAGAAAAGATGCATTAGAAGAAAATAGTGAAGAAAAGAATGATTAATATATAAAAA
>NZ_JBOGCC010000012.1:0-1400 GCF_051656525.1 Clostridium sp.
GAATAATCTGAATATTTGGTGATGATGGCATAGAGGGTACACTCCTTCCCATTCCGAACAGGAAAGTTAAGCTCTATAACGCCGATGGTACTGCACGGGTGACTGTGTGGGAGAGTAGGAAGTTGCCAAGTGAAAACAAAAGGAAAAGTCAGTAGTTAATTCTACTGGCTTTTTTTTGCGCATAAAATTATCTATATTTTCAAAAGAGAACTAAAAAAAGATTAAATTATTTATAAAAGTGAAGTGATTAATTTTAAAAATGTATATAAATAGGAAGGAAAATATAGAAAGTAGAAGATTAAAATTTAAGAATGTTAATATATAGGTAAGTTAAGTAATGATTTTAAAGAAAAATTTGATTTTTTTATATTAGTAAGAAGAGTATAATTAGAGATGAATAATATAATTAAGTAGGTGAAGGAAATGAGTATAATAGAAAATATAATGACATATAATAAAGAATTTGTTGAAAATAAAGATTACGAAGAGTACATAGCTACTAAGACTCCAAATAAAAAAGCAGTAATATTATCATGTATGGATACAAGATTAACCGAATTACTGCCTAAAGCAATGAATATCAAAAATGGTGATGTAAAAATAATAAAAAATGCAGGAGCAGTTATTGCACATCCTTTTGGAAGTATAATTAGAAGTATTTTAGTAGCAGTATATGAGTTTAATGTGAAAGATGTAATTGTTGTAGGACATTATGGGTGTGGAATGTGTAATTTAAATACTGAAGACATGATAGAAAAAATGAAAGAAAGAGAAATCAAAGAGGAAACGTTAGAAGTACTAAATAATGCCGGAATAGATGTAAATGAATGGTTAAAAGGATTTTCTTCAGTAGACGAATCTGTTAAAAATAGTGTAAGTTCTATAAAAAAACATCCACTTATGCCTAAAGATGTTAGAGTTCATGGATTAATAATAGATCCTAAAACGGGTAAATTGGATATAGTAATAGAAGATAATATATTATAATAAAACAAAATATAACATTTTTTAAGATGAAACAAAAGAACACTAATCCATGTGTATCTCTATTAGTAAATAGAAGAAAAATAGAAGAAAAATAGAGAATTAGTGATTTAATTTGATTTAATAGTTAAATATTAAATAATAATAAAGTAAATAGATGTTATTATAAGTGAGTCGCTTGAAGCAAGAATAAATCTTGTGAAAGAGGCTCACTACAAAAAACAAAAAACAATTTAAAAAGTTGTTGACATAAAAGTTTTTAAGTAGTATACTAAAAAAGTCGCCAAAAGCGATTGAAACAAAATGGTCTTTGAAAATTGAACAGATTAATATATAAACAAACTTAAACCAGCAATTCTTTTATTAGTAAGTTTTATGAGCAATTTAAGATTAAACTTTTTATTGAGAGTTTGATC
>NZ_JBOGCC010000013.1:0-6807 GCF_051656525.1 Clostridium sp.
GTATTGGATGCTAGATGGGAAGGTTCCTGATTTTGCTGGGCCAAATAATTCAGGAAACAGTCCTATATTACAAAATGATAATTTTATGAATTATGAAAAAGCAGAAGTAGGAATTTTAAATGAATCTAATAAATTACTAAATACTTCTAAAAATATAGTTGTCAATCAAGATTCAAAGTATAAGATTGATGCTAAAGGCGTATTAACTATAGATGTAGGTAAAAGTTATTTAATAAAAGATGCAAGTAATTTAAAAAGAGTAAATATGATATTTCCAGAAGGGTATCATCCTATAAAAAATCCATATCCATATCCAACTACTATAAATATATCAGATTCAAAACTTTTACAAGTTGAAATGCTTGGAAAAAATCAAAATCTATTACCAGAAATATATGTAGATGGTGAGCGTTTTGTAGGGTCAATTCATGGATCGCCTGGATTTGGAGATGGGCAAATAGGAGAAATGAATAGAGTAATTTGGAATATGCCTAATTTAGAAACTATTGGTGAAGAAGGTAGACTTGTAAGAACTATGGATACAGATATTTTAGGGCATATAGTAGCACCAAAAGCAGAATTCTGGAATTATAGAATAAGTGAACAGGGTAAATTTGAATGGAATGGTGGAAATATGAATGGTTGTGCCATAGTAAAATCATGGCATGGTGGAACTATGGAAAGTCACTTTTGGCCTTATAATGGAGAAATTGCACCACCAAAGGAAAATAAGGTTGCTATGTCGGTAAATGCAAAGAAGGTTTTTAATAAGGGAAGTTTAGATAATCTAAAGTTTAACTTTACTTTAGAGTATGATGGTGAAAGTTTACCTGAGGGTATTATAGCTGAAAATATTCCACAAACTGTTCAGCAAAAGTCTGATGGAACTATTGAATTTTTACCTATAACCTTTATTAAGGAAGGAATTTATAATTTCAAGATTAAAGAAATTAAGGGAGATAATCCTGATATTATTTATGATGATTCTGTGTATTTTTTAAAGGTTACTGTTTATGAAGAAAATGGTGAATTAAAGTACAAGAATGAAATTACTAAAGTTTCTGGAACAAGTCATGAAACGGCAAATGATATTGTTTTTATAAATGAGAAGAAGTTAAAGTTTACTATTGAGAAAAAGGACAAGCTAACAGGTAATCTTTTAGAAGGAGCTATTTTTGATTTATATGAGGCTGATGAAAATGGGAATCCAAAGGGAGAGTCTATTATAAAAGATATAGCTACTGATAGTACAGGTAAGATTACTGTATCAAATAAAATTTTAGAATATAACAAGAGGTATGTTCTAGTTGAAACTAAAGCACCAGAAAATTATATGACCGGTGGAAATATAATTTTTTATATAAAAGGTGACTCAGGGCCTTATCCTGATGGAGAAGGAGTAGTGGTTATTGAAAATGGTGGAGTGCTTGAAGTATTAAATACTAAAAGTGATGAAATTCTACCAGAAACGGGGGGAATAGGAACAGATAAATTTATATTTGTAGGTCTAGGACTTATGTTAAGTTCGTTAATATTATTAAAAATAAAATTATTTAAAGAGTAAAAGGGAGTAATAATGAGAAATTTAAAAAAGATACTATCTATAGGATTTATTCTTACATTTGTAGTAGGACTTATACCTGCATATGCAGCAGGAAATGGGGTTATAAAAATAAAAAATAACCCAAGCAAAACAGGAACAACTATGGTAGGGCATACGTACAACATGTATAAAGTTTTTGATATGACATTAGAGCAAGGGGAAGGCGGAGCTAGTGATAAGTATTCGTACACAATAGCTAAAGAGTTTGAAAATTTCTTTAAAGAAAAAAATAAAGATAATCTAGATTTAAATGAATTTGCTAAAAGTTATATAACTGAAGAAAATAAAAATACTGTAGCAAAAGAATTAATGGATTATGCAAATAAAAATAATATCGCACCAGTTAAAGCTACAAACAAAGAAGAAGTAGTAGTTGCAGAGGATAAAACTGAAATGTTAACAGTATCGGGTTTAGACCTTGGATACTATTTAATAGTAGATAAAGGTGTATCAGGAAATGAAAGTCATGTAGTTGCAGCAGCATCAATGGGTTCAACTGCAACAGAACTTGTTATAGATTTAAAAGCGCAAGCTCCAACTATTGATAAAGATATAAAGCATAATGAAAATGGAAACTGGGGAGAGGTTGGAGATAACCAAATTGGAGATACAGTTGAATATAGATTTATATCAACAGTTCCAGATACAATAGGATATAAAAATTATAAATATATAATTCACGATAAAATGACAGCAGGATTAACTTTTAATAATGATATAGCAATATATGTTGGAGATAAAGATAATGGAGGAACATTATTAGATACATCAAATTACTCAGTAAATAATAATCCAACAGATGGACATACTTTTGATATAGACATAAATATAATGAAAATGATTAATGAAAAGCTTGTTTCAAAAGGAGATAAATTATATATCTACTTTACAGCTACTTTAAATAAAGATGCAGCTATAGCAGGAGATTCAAATGATAATACAGTTAATTTAGAATATAGCAACAATCCATATGATGAAAATAGTAAAGATAAAACTCCAGATGTAACAGTAAAAGATTATACTTTTAAATTAAATGCATTAAAAACTAGAGAAGATGGAACTACAGCACTACAAGGTGCAGAATTCGAAATTAGAAAAGGAAAAGATTCATTATACTTCACAAAAGAAGGGGACACATACACAGTTTGTGCAGAAAAGCATGATCATACAACAGTAGATACATGTACAACAAAAATAGTTTCAGGTGCAAATGGAAAATTCCACATAGTTGGTTTAGATGACTCTGTAACTTACACAATAGTTGAGACAAAAGCACCAGATGGATACAATCCTATAAAACCAATAGATTTTATAATAACAGCAGAATACGATAAAGATGGAAACATTGTATCAATTTCAACTAATGCAAGTGGGATTACTCAAGTTGATGGAACTTTTGAACTTGGAACAACAATCATAAATAAAACAGACTCATTATTACCTGAAACAGGGGGAATAGGAACTACTATCTTTACTGTAGTTGGAGGAATAATGATGTTACTTGCAGGTGGACTTTTAATAAGAAGAAGACGTGCTAGCTAATTAAATAAAGAGGATTTAATTTAGAGAAGGCTTAATTTAAGCTGAATCTAAAGATTTAAACTAAAGTATATAGAGTAGGAAAATCTTTTTTTCTACTCTATATTTTTAAGGTGGATAGAAGAATGGGAAAAAAAATGTCTAATATAGGGCTAGTATTAGTATTTTTAGTAGGACTTATTATACTAATATATCCTAAAGTAAGTAGCTATTATAATGGCTTAGTTAGCTCTTATAATATAGGTAAGTACGAAGATGAGATTAAGAAAACAGAAAAGAAAGATTTAAGTAAAATATTTGAAAGAGCAGAAAAGTATAATAAAGGTTTATTAGAAAAAGGTAGCACAATAAAAACTGGAGAATCTAAGGATGAAAATTACTTATCACAGTTAAAAATAAAAGAAGATGAGCAAATAATTGGAACTATAACAATAGATAAAATAAATGTAAGACTTCCTATATATCATGGAACTTCAGAGCCAGTTCTTCAAAGTGGAGTTGGGCATTTAGAAGGAACAACTCTTCCAATAGGAGGAGTAGGAATGCATAGTGTTCTTACAGGACATACAGGTCTTCCATCAGCAAAACTATTTTCAGACTTAGAGAAATTAATAGTTGGAGATACATTTGTAGTTAAAATCTTAGATAGAACATTAACGTATAAGATAAGTAAGATAGATGTAGTTCTTCCAAAAGAAGTTCAAAATATAAAGCCTGTAAAGGGAAAAGATATGTTAACTTTAATTACTTGTACTCCATATGGCGTAAATTCGCACAGACTTTTAGTTCATGGAGAAAGAATAGAAAATGAAAAAATAGAAGAAGAAGTGAATCTTTTAGGAGAAAATAAGAGACTTTTGAAAAAAGATACTATAGTTATATGTATAGTAGTAATAATTGTAATAGCAGTAATATATTTAATAATAAGAAAAAGAAATAAAAATTTAGGAGAATAAAAATGAAAAAAATAAAAAAGGTAGCATCCCTGCTTCTTATATTTCTTTTAACGATACCAGTAACATTAGCATATGGAGATGAAGGGGATTATGATTATTCAGTTACAATAGAGCATAGAAATAGCAATAAGCCAATAGAAAATAGTAAATTCAAATTATATTATATAGGAACAACTATAGATGGAAAGCTTTTATTAGATAGAAACTTTAAAGATAGCAATTTAACACTAGATAATATGAATGGAAATGTAATAGAAGCATATATAAAAAAGAATGAAATAAAAAACACAAGAGAAGAGATAACAAATGAAAAGGGAATAGCAAAGTTTGCAGGTTTATCTAAAGGAATATACTTTATACAAGGGCCAGAAGAAAGCTTAATAAAAACAAAACCTTTTATAGTATCACTTCCAAGAAAAAGTATTAATGGTGAAGAAGAGAAAAATATAGTTATAAAAACAAAAACAGAGGAAATAGAAGAGTATATAGATTTAAATATAGAAAAAATATGGATAAATGATGAGGATGTAGAAAAGAGACCATCATCTATAAAGGTAAATTTATACAAAAATGATGAGATTTATGATAGTGTAACATTAAATGAAAAAAATAAATGGAACTATACATGGAAAAACTTAGAGGGAAAATATAACTGGACAGCAGTAGAGAAAGATATATTAGAAGACTATGAAGTAAGTTATGAAAAGTATGGAACAAAGATAAAAATAAAAAACACATATAAGGATAAAGAAGTAAAACCAGAAGATGAAACACTTCCACAAACAGGGAGTCCATGGCTTATAGCACAAGGGTTAGCCTTAGGAGGGATAGTATTAGTAGGATTAGGTTACACTTTAAGAAAAAGAAATGAATAAAAAGAAAATAGCAAATACTTTAATAAAAATAGGAACATTATTTATAATCTTAGCCTCAATAATTACAATAGATAACATATATAAAGACTATAAAGGAAAAAGAGAGTCAAAGAATATGTTAGAAATTCTAGAAAATAAAATAAAACTAGATAACACAAAAATTAGAGGGGAAGGAAGAATGAAAAGTGTAGAGATAAACGGAAAGCATTATATAGGGATATTAGAAATAAAAGAAATAAACTTAAAGTTACCAATACAATTAAATTGGAGCTATGAAGACTTAGAAATATCACCTTGTAGATACAATGGTTCAGTATATGATGACACAATGGTACTAATGGGGCATAATTACAACAGTCACTTTTCATTAATAAAGAAACTAACAAAAGGCAGTGAAATAAAATTTACAGATGTAGAAGGAATAGAATATAAATACAAAGTAGAAAAACTAGAAAGCCTTCATAAAACAAAAGTAGAAGAAATGATAATTGGAGAGTGGGACTTAACTTTATTTACTTGCTCATATAATAGAATAGACAGAGTTGCAGTTCGTGGAGCGAGAATTAAGAATTAAAATAGTATGAATGAAAGTTTGTACTATTTTTTTATTTGGAAAAATTTGAGGGGGTTAAGAGGAAAGGTAGAGGTGATGGAAGTTTAAAAGCAAAATGTATTCATAATATTTCCAATTTAAATATATATATTTAGATTTTTTTAGAAATTTATGTTTATAAAATTAAATTTAAAATACAAAAAAGTAAAATAAAGTAATTAATTATGATATTATAGTAATAATTTCATAAAAAAGTGATAGTAAATAATCAAAAAATAGTCCTTTTTAAAAACAATATGGCAAAAAGTAAAGGTTTAAATAAAAAAATAAGAAAAATATTTTAAAAATAAGTATAATTATTTAATAAAATATTAATAATATGTTAATATTGAAGAGGTAAATGAATGAGAGGGTGGGAGTTTAAGAATGAATGAAGAAAATATAAACCTTGGTGAAATTTTTGCTATCTTGAAAAAGGGATACAAAATAATTTTAATATCTGTAATTGCAGCTGTTGCTGTTGCAGGAATTTTTAGTTTTTTTGTAATTAAACCTAAGTATGAAGCAAAGGTTAAGCTTTTTATAGGGAAGGAAGATACTAAGGGAAGTACTGGTTATGATAACAGTGAAATTCAAATGTATCAAAAGTTAATAACTACATATGCAGAGATTATTAAGACTGAAGATTTAATAGGAGAAGCAACTGGTGAAAATAAAGTAAGTTTAGTAGATGAAACACCTAAAACTATTTTAAATAGTCTTGTTGTTACACCAAGAAATGATACGCAAATTTTAGAGATAGCTTATAAAGGAAATGATCCACAGAGAACTGTTGATATTGTACAAGCTATAACTACGGAGTTTATTAATTCATCAAAGGCACTTATTAAAAACGGAAATGTACAGATTATAGAAGAAGCTAAGCTTCCAGTAAATCCAGTAAGTCCAAATAAAAAGATGAACATGCTAATTTCTTTAGTTTTAGGGGTTATGATTGGTGTTGGAATAGTTCTTTTAAAAGAATTTTTAGATAACACATTTAAAAATAAAGAAGATTTAGAGAAAGTATTAGGAGTTCCTGTTTTAGGAATTATACCTGAATATGACCTAAATGAAGTGAAAAGTCACTATCGTGTAGGTGGAAGAAAAGATAGAAGTGCATTAAAGTCAAAAAATATAGAAAAAACAGTATAGGAGGAAAGATTATATGTTCATAGTAGATAAAAGTCCAAAATCAATACCAGCAGAATGTTACAGAAGCTTAAGAACAAACATTAAGTA
>NZ_JBOGCC010000014.1:0-1499 GCF_051656525.1 Clostridium sp.
GACAATCAAAAATATTTTTAACAATAATGAATTTACTAGAGCTTCAAGAGGAGGAAGTTGAATCTAAAGAGTTATTAAAAAATGAAAAATTAAATGAGGAGCTTTTAAAAAATAGTTGTGAAACTAACTCTTTACATCCATTTTTTACACAATATAATTTGAAGTAACTGAGGAGGATCAATGGATTTGTTTTATGAGAAAAAACAAGAGGCATTAAAAATAGAGTTAAAAGAGATAGAGTATCTAAAATATACATTAAATACACTTCTTTATTGGGATAAACTAATATATATGCCAAAGGGAGCTATTGGTTATAGATCTGAAATTATTCAGTTTTTAAGTAAGGAGATATATAATAGATTTTCATCACCAAAATTTTTAAAACTTCAGGAGTATTTTGAAAAATCACCTAAGAAAAATGAGGTGATAGAAGCTACTTTAAAGAAAATAAAGAATAATTCTAATTTTGTCCAAAAAATACCTTTAAAAGAGTATGAAGATTATATGAGTCTTATAACTTTATCTGAAGATATTTGGAAAAAAGCAAAAACTGAAAATAGTTATGATGAGTTTTCTCTATGTTTAGAAAAGATTGTAGCACATTTTAAAAACTTTTCTCAGTATTGGGGATATAAAAATATACCATATGATGCTCTTCTTAGATACTATGATATTGATATAAACTGTGAGGAGTTAGATATATTAATAGAAGATTTGAAAAAATTTATAGTTCCATTGGTAAAAGAGATAGAAAAAAACAGTAAAAGCAGTGTAGCTAAAAATTTTAGTGGAGAGTATGATTTTAATAAACAAATGGAGCTTTCAAAATATATTTTAAGTATTACGGGTTTTGATTTTACTTATGGAAGAGTAGATTTAGGAGAGCATCCAACAACTTTAGCAGCTTCTCCAAAGGATGTAAGAGTGGTAACATCTTTTGATAAAAATGATTTGAAAGTTGGGATATATAACACTTTTCATGAGGCTGGAAAAGGACTTTATGAGCAAGGTATAAGTGAGAATCTTTTAGGTACTCTTTTGGCAGAGGTAAGTTCTCAAGTCTTAGAAGAATCTCAAGCTAGATTTTATGAAAATGTAGTTGGGAGAGATAAAAATATATCTTTGCTTATTTTAAAAAAAATAAAAGAACTATTTCCAGAGTTAAAAGACAAAGAGGATATAGATTTTTATAGATTAGTTAATGAAGTTAAACCATCTCCAATTAGAATAGAGGCAGATGAGCTAACATATATTTTACACATAATTATAAGATATGAGATAGAAAGAGATCTGTTAGAAGGGAGATTAGGTGTAAAAGATTTACCAGAGGTTTGGAATGGAAAATATAAAGAGTATTTGAGCGTTGTACCAAAATCTTTTTCAGAAGGGTTACTTCAAGACATACATTGGGCTAGTGGATATTTTGGTTTTTTCCCAGTATATCTAATAGCTGAACTATACTCACATCAATTGAGAAAAGCTTTGGAGAAAGAACTTAA
>NZ_JBOGCC010000015.1:0-2602 GCF_051656525.1 Clostridium sp.
AAGATGAATTAGAAAATGAAAGAAATAAATATGATTCTGTATATGAGGAAAAAGTAAATTTGGAAATAAGGCTAGAAAAAATGCAGAAACATAATTCTAGGGGTGCAGGTCGGAAGGAATTGCTTTCAGATAGTACTAAAGCTGATATGAAACTCAAAAGAGACCAAGGATATACAATGCGTGAAATAGCTGCCATATACGAGTGTAGCACTGGTTTAGTCTGTAAGATAGTTAATAGTAATGAGTAGTTGTATTTTTTATTTAAATTTCAATATGCTACAAGGGTTTGCAGGGGGAATATAAAAAAATTTTAAGGCTCTTTTTCTTAAAAATTTTTTATATTATACATTTTACCCCTAGCAAGACGAAGAGATGTTACACTATTGGCGGTTTCACAAAATGCGGTCAAAAGATTAATACTTGTAAAGAGCTATTCGCAAAAGGTGGAACCCGAGCATGTGCGGAACGTCGTCGAAGACAAATAAAAGACGCGCTTATCTAACTAGGCGGCTAAGTTGTAAAAAGTTACATAGGAGGATATATGGAAAACATAAAAAATAAATGTCAAACTTGCTTTTATAACAACGGATCTGTTTGTATTAATCATGCGCAGGGCTTTACTGTTGGAAATTCTAATCAAGTAAATTTGTATGGAGCGAATATAGATAGAATAGATTATTGCGTTATCGGTTATAGGAGAGAGCCAGCATTTCTAAAGCCTCAAGAAGATTAGGTTTAAGTTTAAGTTAAGTTAAAGTATAATATATGTACTAGGTAATTAACTTGATTATAATAGTGCATTAGCACGTTTGCCAAAATGTCCTATCGGGCATATCATTGCGAGGGCATCCTTTGGGAGTTCCCCTGGCGGGAACCCAAGGGTGCTGCGTAGGATGGCCCGTAGGGCATTGGAGCGATAGCGACTACTTTATTTATCTGTAGGAGTTAAAGATTCCGCAAACAATCACACACATTACAGAAGAAGAGGTATTGATATATGAGGGCTACAAGGGTATTCAAGCGATACCGCATAAGTGGCGACATTGTATCAAAATATGAATATGAGAAAGGTTTCTTAATAGGTCACGACCCAACCAAAGGTTTAATCAAAGAGGTTGGAGAAGATGGAAAGAATAAATATTTTCGTGTGGATCAAGAAACTGGTGAATATATTCAAGTTTTGATAGGTCGTCAACGTGAGGGAATGGTATCAGAGGAAATCAGCAAGAGCATTAGGCAAAAGACTTATACTAAAAATAAAAATAAGGTTAAGGACATCGTTAATTCTAATGCTTATGCTTGGAAAGATAAAAGAGGTAAGGTTATACGTCCTAAATTCTTAACATTGACTTTTAAAGACGATATGACTGATATAAAGGCAGCCAATAAGCAATTCACTAACTTTATTAAAAGGCTCAATAGATACATTATTAAACATATAGATAAAGACTTCATAGGTGTTCAGTACGTAGCCGTTCCAGAGATACAAGAGTCTAGAGCACAAAAGCATAATGTAGAGGTTTGGCATTATCATATTCTCATGTTTAATATGCCTTATATTGAGTGGAAAGACATAATGGATACATGGGGGCTAGGTGGTGCTTATATCGAGGGATTTAAGTCTAAAGATGGTGAGATAGTCAATATGACTTATGACGATAAGAAACAATGCTTTATGGCTAATAAATCAGAAGTTAAAAACATAGGTGCTTATATAACTAAAACAATGAATTACATGGAAAAGAATATGGGTAGCGATAAATTAAAAGGTGAAAAGTGTTATTTCCCAAGTGGTAAACTACTAAAAAGCGTGATAATAAATTGCACGAAAGAGACAATAAAAGAGACAATGACTCTGGAGAAGTCACTGCCTCGTAAGAATGTGTCCTTTATGAATGCGTATCAGAACGAACACGTTGGTATTTGTTTATATACAGAGTATAACACAAAGTTTACAGGAATTTCAAATATAGATATTCAAACGGAACAAACTTTAAAATTAGTTGAAAAAGCTATGAGGGATGGTCGCTCTAGATTTATCAAGGAACGGAGGGCGCATTAAAGAAAATATTTTTATAGATTTGAGATGAAATTTTCGACGAAAAATCTATAAAAATATTTATATAAATTAATTTATGAACAAAATCTAATGTGCTAAAATTAATTTATGAACGATTCAAGAATACCTTTATTTTTCCATCGTGTTCATTAATTAATTAAAAAACATCTTGTTAGAATCTCAATGTCATGCTATAATATTTATAAATTAATTTATGAACACATGGAGGTGTATTATGGAGGGTATGAAAAGAGTTACGGTTACAATTCCAGTTGAGGTAGACTTGTGTTTTACTGAACTAGCTAAAAAAAGAAATATTTCAAAGGACAAACTAATGTCTTCTATTCTTGTAGATTGGCATAACACTCCATCTAGTTTTTCTAAGGAGTATGTTCAAGAATTAAAAGATGAATTAGAAAATGAAAGAAATAAATATGATTCTGTATATGAGGAAAAAGTAAATTTGGAAATAAGGCTAGAAAAAATGCAGAAACATAATTCTAGGGGTGCAGGTCGGAAGGAATTGCTTTCAGATAGTACTAA
>NZ_JBOGCC010000016.1:0-2056 GCF_051656525.1 Clostridium sp.
ACTGTCTCTTGAAGCTGTACTTCTAATCCCTTTAATACGTCTATAACTTCCAAATCATTTTTTAAAGTTTCTGGTATAAATGAAGTAGTTTCCCTATCACTTAATATTTGTTTAAATAATATTTTTAATTTAGGGATTCTTTCTCTCTTTACACAATTTTGATTATGTTCATTTATATACTCATTTATCCCTTTTATCTTTTCACCATTTTCTTTAGTATAACCTCCTATAATTCCATTATAGAAACTTATTCCACTTTGACTTAAAACTTTATTAAATCCTTCAACTTCAAAAAACGCTTCAATTATTTGTCCATCTAAGTGCTCTTTTAATACTTCCTCTATTTCTTCGAATTTTAATTTCAATTCACTATTTTTAATTTTTTCATATATTTTTATATTCTCTAAAAATTTTGGAAAATTTTCATCTATTATTCTATATGCAATTGCAGTGCTACTCTCATCTTTAGCATAAATATTTCTTCTGTTTTCATTAAACCCCTTAAAATAAGTTGTAAATCTTAAAAACTTATAAATAAGCTCTGCTTCTTCACTATCCTTATAGCGTTCAGTTAACTTTTCAGTTATCATTTCTTTCCCAAATAATTTTTTATATTCCTTGCTCTTAATAAAACTTTCACTTATTTTCTTTCTAATACTTTCTAATAAGGCATCAAACTCCTTTTTTTCATCCTCATTCTTTTTAGGGTTATTATAAAGCTCAGCAAGCCTAAGTAAATTTTCAAGCTCAACTTCACACAAAATCTCTTCTATAAAAAATTTATGCTCTATATCGCATAGCTTTTTAATTTTTTCATAATCTAATGCTCTCTCTTCATCAACTTCTAAAATCCCATTCTTATTAATCCATTTTAAAGTTTCCTCTGTTGGAATTAAACCATTTCTAATTGTTTTACTCATCGGATATACTCCAATAAACCCCTCATACATTTTTTCCATCTTTTAAATCTCCTTTAAAATTTTATTATATTTTCATGGTCAAAATTTACATATGAAATCTACTATTTAATTAAGTAGAAATTACTAAATCAATAGATATTTTAATGAAAATATCTATTGATTTAATAAAAAATATTAAATTAAAAAAACATATGAATAAAATTATTTATTTCTCTTGATATTTTTTCCTTTTCTTCCTTATATTTTATCATATATTCTTTTTGACTACTACTATCTAAGTTGATAAATTTTCCAATTTCTCTTATACTTAACCCATAAGTTTGAAGTTTTTCAGCAATTTCAAATATTTCCAACTCATTTTCCGTTAAATATTTTTTATTTTTAATTCTAATAAATTTTATAATTTTGGCATTTTCGAACAACTCAGATCTTTTTTTAGATTTTTTTATCTCAGAGAATTTTATTAATTTTTCATCCATTATTTTCACCACCTCTAAATGTAGTATATTTCTATCCCTATAAGGAACGTCAATACTTTTTAACTAGTAATTTATTCCTTTATATTTTTAACCATTTTATATCTTTATATACAAAAAAACTAATAACTTTTTAGCTATCAGTTTTTTCTATATTCAATCCCTCATATTCTATTATAATTTAATACTATTGTTTTCCGTATTGCCTAGGCCTATCTATTATAAAGTATTTATCTTGTTAGATAAATTTTATTATCTCTTTTAATTTTTCATTTATATTAACCATATAGTCCTTCTCTTCAACACATGCACCAAATCTTCACATTAAATTCAGATTGACTTCATTGTACTTATAGATTGCTCCTTTATTATAAAAGCATACCAAACACGAAGGAGGAACTACTATAAAAGTTTTAATATATAGTAGAAATTTATTATGAAGAAGAAATTAATTAGTATATTAACATGTTTAACGATTTTTGCAGGACTTGGAACTACAGCATTTGCTGAAGGTGTTTCTCATAAAACTACACCTACAAAAGCCAGTACGTCAGTAAGTGATAGCAAAACTAAACCTATAAAGGTTTCTGATAATTATAGATACGTAAAATCTGAACTTTTAAATGGTGCTACCGTATCTACAATAAAATCTAACCTTGA
>NZ_JBOGCC010000017.1:0-10105 GCF_051656525.1 Clostridium sp.
ATTATTAATTGAAAATTATTAAATTAAAATCTATAAATAGATTAAAATCAAACTCTATTTATAGATTTTTTATCTTAAAGCTATATATTTAAATAAGGATAATAGAAGTTTAATAATAACTATTATTATTATTAAACTAATTATGATATAATATAAAAAAAGATTTAAGGAGATTTTATATGGAAAAAATAATATATTTAAGAGAATCAATAGTAACTATTTGTGATGATTTTTTACATAATAATAATAAAGAAATAGCATTAACTAAATTAAAAGAAAATTTAGCTAAAGTAAAAGAATTAGAGTATGATAATTGTTCAGTAGAACTTTTTGAAGTTCTTCTAGATGAAGAATTGTTATTAGACATATTAATAAATAAAGATAATTTAGATGTTGAAACATTTAAAGAAGTAATAGATAATAAAGATTCTTATATACAGGGGACTCATACATTTAAGAAATTTATAGATGGATTAATATAAGTAAAAAGGTTGCATAAATTTATGCAACCTTTTTATCTATATTTTATATATCCATCCTTTAGGAGCTTCAATATCTCCAAATTGAATTCCCATTAAAGTATCGTATAATTTTTGTGTAATAGGACCAACCTCTGTTTCACTAAAGAATACATGGAATTTATTTTCTAATTGTATCCCACCAATTGGAGTTATTACAGCAGCAGTACCACAAGCACCTGCCTCAGTAAATTTATCTAAATCATTTATAAACACATCTTCTTCAGATACTTCCATATTAAAATAATCTTTAGCTATTTCCAATAAAGAGTATTTTGTTATAGAAGGAAGAATTGATGGTGAAAGTGGTGTTATAAATTTATTATCTTTAGTTATTCCAAAAAAGTTAGCAGAACCAACCTCTTCTATTTTAGTATGAGTTGCAGGATCTAAGAATATTGCATCTGCAAATCCATTTTCTTTTGCTTTTTTTTGAGCTAAAAGACTTCCAGCATAATTTCCACCAACTTTAGCAGCACCAGTTCCATTTGGAGCAGCTCTATCATAGTCAGATACTAAAAAGTTAACTGGTTTCATTCCACCTTTAAAATAAGGTCCAACAGGAATACAGAAAACTGAAAATATAAATTTAGTAGCTGGCTTTAATCCGATATTATCACCAACACCTATTAAGAAAGGTCTTAAATATAATGTAGCGCCTGTACCATAAGGTGGAACAAAGTCATTATTTTTTTTAATTACTTCTTTACATGCATTAATAAACTTATTTACAGGTACATGTGGCATTAAAAGTCTATCAGCACTTTTATTCATTCTTTCAGCATTTTTATCAGGTCTAAAAAGATTTATATGTCCATCTTTTGTTCTATAGGCTTTTAAGCCCTCAAAGCATTGTTGTCCATAATGTAATGCAGGGGATCCTTCTTCAATAGACAGTTTATTATCTTGAACCAATTCACCATCATCCCATTTTCCATTTTCCCAAATAGAAACGTATCTATAATCTGTTTTTATATAGTCAAACCCTAAGTTTTCCCAATCAATTTTTTTACTATTCATATAAAAGATTCCTCCTATTCAATTAATTATTATTTCTATTATATTACAAATTCTATTTTTATAAAAGGTATGTATAAATTCTTAATGTCTAAAATAAATAACTTCTTTTATCTTTTTATCATTTTATGTTAAAATTTAAGTGTTTATTTAGATGAATGTATTTTAAAATAAAAATTATTAAATAGATAGTATTAAATTTAAGGATGGTGAATTACATTGGCACTTACACCAATGATGGTACAATACTTTGAAGTTAAAGATAGATATAAAGATTGTATTTTATTTTTTAGATTAGGCGATTTTTATGAAATGTTTTTTGAAGATGCAAAAACTGTATCTAAAGAGTTAGAAATAGTATTAACAGGACGTGATTGTGGCTTAGATGAAAAAGCTCCTATGTGTGGAGTTCCATTTCATGCTGCAAGTAATTATATTCAGCGACTTATCTTAAAAGGTTATAAAGTCGCAATTTGTGAGCAAGTTGAAGAAGTTGGTGCATCTAAAGGAATAGTTAAACGTGATGTAGTAAAGGTAGTTACGCCTGGTACTTATGTAGAAAATAGTGATAGTATTACATCTAATACATATTTAAGTGTAATTTATGAATATGAAGATAAAATAGGTATTGGAACAACAGATATAAGTACTGGAGAATTTAAAGTAACATCTTTTAAAAATCTTACATCAACTCTTTTAGATGAAATTACAAAAATAAATCCTAAAGAAATAATTATAGATGAAAACTTTAATGAAGATTTAATGAAAGAATTACAAAATTCTACAAATGCTTTATTTACTATAAAAAATTTAAATCAATTTTTTATAACTAAAGAGGAACTTTTAAATCAATTTACTGAAGTTGAGATAGAAGGATTAGATATAGCTGCTGAAATGGCTGCAAGAATTCTTTTAAAGTATGTTTATGAAACTCAAAAAATGAGTTTATTGAATATCAACTTTCTTGAAAGTTATAATATAATAAATTTTTTAAGCATTGATGGAAATACTAGGCGTAATTTAGAGCTAACAGAAAATATACGTGAAAAATCAAAAAAAGGGTCTTTATTATGGGTGATGGATAGGACATCTACATCTATGGGAAGTAGAGCTTTAAGAAAGTGGATAGATGAACCATTAATATCAAAAAAAGAAATTAATAAAAGGTTAGATGGTGTAGAAGAATTAGTTAATAATTTATCCTTAAATGAAGATTTACAGTTAGCTTTAAGAAATATTTATGATATTGAAAGAATTGTTGGTAAAATTGCAAATGGAAATGTTAATGGAAAAGATATGATTTCACTTAAAAGTTCCCTTGAAAAATTACCAAGTGTTCATGAATTATTAAAGTCTACTTCATCTATATTATTACGAGAATATTTTAATAATTTAGATACTTTAGATGATGTTAAGGAGTTACTACAAAATAGTATAAAAGAAGATCCTTCTCTTAGTATAAAAGAAGGAGATATTATTAAAGATGGGTACTCAATAGAAGTTGATGAGCTTCGTGTTGCTAAATTACATGGAAAAGAGTGGATAGCTTCCCTTGAAAACTCTGAACGTGAAATTACAGGAATTAAATCTTTAAAAGTAGGATACAATAAAGTTTTTGGATATTATATTGAGATTAGAAAAGCTAATTATGATTCTATTCCCGAGGGAAGATATATACGAAAGCAAACTCTTGCTAATGCAGAAAGATACATTACAAGCGAACTTAAAGAAATGGAAGAAAAAATTCTTGGGGCGGAAGAAAAACTAATGAAACTTGAGTATAACTTATTTTTAGAAATAAGAAGACTTATAGAAAAAGAAATTCCAAGATTAAAAAAATCTGCTAGAATTATTGGAGAACTAGATTCATTATGTACATTAGCTAAAATTGCAATAGAGAATGATTATGTTAAACCAATAATAAATGAAGAGGGCCTTATTGAAATTGAAGATGGTCGTCATCCTGTTGTTGAAAAAGTTATAGGTCTTGGTGAGTTTGTTTCAAATAATACTACTTTAGATAAAAAAGAAAATAGACTTTTATTAATAACAGGACCTAATATGGCAGGTAAATCAACATATATGAGGCAGGTTGCACTTATAACACTTATGGCTCAAATGGGTTCCTTTGTTCCTGCTAGAAAAGCAAATATATCTGTATGCGATAAAATCTTTACAAGAATTGGAGCATCTGATGATTTAGCTGGTGGAAAATCTACATTTATGGTAGAGATGTGGGAAGTTTCAAATATTCTTAAAAATGCAACACCTAGAAGTTTAGTTTTACTTGATGAGGTTGGACGTGGAACTTCAACCTACGATGGACTAAGTATTGCTTGGTCTGTTATAGAGCATATTTCAAATGAAAATTCTCTTAAATGTAATACACTCTTTGCAACTCATTATCATGAGCTTACTAAACTTGAGGGAACTATTGAAGGCGTAAAAAATTATTCTGTTGCTGTAAGTGAAGTTGATGATAGTATTGTATTCCTTAGAAAAATAGTAGAAGGTGGAGCAGATCAAAGTTATGGAGTAGAAGTTGCAAAACTTGCAGGAATACCTAAATCAGTTATAAATAGAGCAAAAGAAATACTTCAAGATTTAGAAGGTAGTGATAAAACTGTTATTGAAAATATAGAAATAAAATCTCATAAAACTAAAGAAATTAAAGATACTGCTATAACTATAGAAGAGCCTATAATTAAAGAAACAGTAATAGAGAATAAATCAGCAGAGATGCAAATGGATTTTACTTTTATACAAAAAGAGGAGTTTATAAAAGAAATTTCAAATATAGATATATTAAATTTGAATCCAATGGATGCTATGAATAAACTATATCAACTAGTTAAAGAGGCTAAGGAAATTTAAATTTAATAAAAAAGGAGGAGTTATGGGAAGAATTAATGTATTAGATAGAGATACTGCAAATAAAATTGCAGCAGGTGAAGTTGTTGAAAAGCCTTCATCTGTTGTAAAAGAACTTGTTGAAAATAGTATTGATGCAAAAGCAAAAAATATAACTATTGAAATTGAAGAAGGTGGAACTTCTTTTATTAGAATAATTGATGATGGCGTAGGAATACATAGAGATGACTTAGAAAAAGCTTTTCTTCCACATGCAACAAGTAAGATAAAAGATTCAAATGATATCTTCTCTATAATGACTTTAGGCTTTAGAGGTGAAGCTCTTCCTTCAATAGCCGCTGTTTCTAAAGTAACCTTAAAAACAAAAACTGAAGATATGGAATTTGGAGAAGAAATTACTATAGAAGGTGGTAAAATTATAAATAAATCCTCTTGTGGTGCGAATTTAGGAACAACAATAGAAGTACGTGATATTTTCTTTAATGTTCCAGCTAGAAAAAAATTTTTAAAATCAAATACTAGAGAAGCATCTATTATTTCAGATATTATAAATAGACTTTCTTTAGCTAATCCTGATATTAGCTTTAAACTTTTTAATAATGGTAAAAAGGTTCTTCAAACCTTTGGCCGAGGAGAACTTAAAGATGCTATACGCGCTGTATATGGAAAAAATATTACAGATAATATTTTATACTTTGAAACTATAAAAGAGGATGTTAAAATTTTTGGATATATAGGAAAAGAAGATATTTCAAGAGGCTCTAGAAATAATCAAAGTATTTTTATAAATGGAAGATACATAAAAAATAAAACATTAACTGTAGCAGTAGAAAATGCTTTTAAATCATTTGCAACTGTAAATAAGTTCCCATTTTTCATTTTATTTATAGAGGTTTTCCCAGAGTTTGTGGATGTAAATATTCATCCTACAAAATCAGAAGTGAAATTTAGAGACGAAAGATATTTATTTAAAAATATTTTTGCATCTGTTCATACAGCTTTAAAAAATGATGTTTTTAATGATTTTAAAATACCCGAAGAAGAAATTTTAAATAAAAATATAGTTGAAGAAGAAGTAATATCATTTAATATACCAGAAGATACTTCTATAATTTTTAATTCATTTGAAAAAAATAAGCAGTTAAATGAATCGAAAGTAATTGAATCCATTCTAACAAAAGAGGATACCTTAATAAGTGAAATAGATAAAACAAATTTAGAACTATCTAAATTAAAAGAAAAAGTTAAATTAAATCCACAACAAAAAAATATTACAAACAAAGATACCTCTTCTGAAGTTAAATATATAGCTATTGATGATTTTAAAAATGACAAGAACTCTTCAAAAGATAATATTATTTTTGAAAAGTCAGAAAACTCTTTAAATGAAAAAACATCAGAAGAAATATTTAATACACAAACTATAAGTGATGAAAAAATAGCTAAATTTCCTCCACTTAGAATAATAGGACAATTTAATAAAACGTATATACTAGGTGAATTTAATCATACTTTATATTTAATAGATCAGCATGCAGCTCATGAAAAAATATATTTTGAAAAATATCTTAAGGATATTAAAGAAGGAAGTATTATAGTTCAACCACTTTTAGTTCCAACACTTATAGAAATGACATCAGATGATTTAGCTTATTATGAAGAGAATAAAAATGTCTTCACAGAGTCAGGTTTTGTTATTGAAAGTTTTGGTGGTAATACAGTAGCTTTAAAGGAAGTTCCTTATTTTTTAGGAAAAGTAGATGCAAAGCGATTATTTTTAAATATTATAGACAATTTAAAAAATTTAGGTTCTGGCAAAAGAGAAGAGGTTAAATATAATAAAATTGCAAGTATGGCATGTAAATCTGCTGTAAAAGGAAATGATACATTAAGTGAAATGGAAATGATAAAACTTATTGAGGAATTAAGATTTATAGAAGATCCTTTTCATTGTCCACATGGAAGACCAACTATCATTAAATTTACAGATACAGATTTAGATAAAAAGTTTAAAAGAATAATTTAGGTGATTATAATGAAAGAAAAGATTTTAGTAATTGGCGGGCCAACAGCAGTAGGAAAAACAGACCTTTCAATTCAAATTGCAAAAGCATTAAATGGTGAAATAATTTCAGCAGATTCAATGCAGATTTATAAAAAAATGGATATAGGTTCAGCTAAAGTTACAAAAGAAGAAATGGATGGAGTTACTCATTATATGATTGATATTGTAGAACCGACAGAGGAGTTTACAGTAGCTCATTATAAAGAACTTGGTGATAGCATTATTAAAGATATTTTAAGTAGAGGAAAACTTCCAATTATAGCTGGTGGAACAGGTCTTTATATTAATGCATTAACTTGTAATATGGATTTTACAGAAGGAGAATCTGATATTGCTTATAGAGATAAATTAAAAACCATAGCAGATACAAAAGGGAATTTATATTTACATGAAATGTTAAAAGATATTGATCCTATAAGCTATAAAAATATTCATATGAATAATACTAAACGTGTTATTCGTGCATTAGAAGTTTACTATTTAACAAAGCAACCATTTAGTTCATTTGACTTAGGTGAAAAAATGTATGAATCTCCCTATGATATTCATTATTTTGTTCTTACAATGGATAGGGATAAATTATATGAGAGAATTAATAAAAGAGTTGATACTATGATAGAAAACGGGTTAATCGATGAATGTAAATCTCTTATGTCACTTGGACTTAATGAATCGAATCAATCAATGCAAGGAATTGGGTATAAGGAAATTCTTATGTATTTAAATGGGAAAATTTCTTTCGATCAAAGTATTGAATTAATTAAAAAAGGTTCAAGAAATTATGCCAAAAGACAATTAACATGGTTTAGAAGAGATAAGAGAGTAAATTTTTTAAATAAGGATATACTAACAGATGCAGAGATTAAATCTCAGATTATTAATGACATAAAGTAATCCTAATTGTATAATTTAATTAAAGAAATATAAATAACAATTGGTTTAAAAGACAATTTATTCTGTATTTGGAGGGGATTTTTATGAATAAACCACAAAATAATTTACAAGATATCTTTTTAAATGGTGCTAGAAAAAATAAAATACCAGTAGAAATATATCTAACAAATGGCTATAAATTAAAAGGCTTTGTTAAGGGATTTGATAATTTTATAGTTGTTTTAGATTGTGATTCAAATGAGATGATGATTTATAAACATGCTATAACTACTATAACACCAGGAATTCCAATCTTATTTACAAAAAACGACCAATAATTGGTTTTAAATTAATGTAAATAGGCATAGAACTTATGCCTATTTATTTTATTAAAAGATATATATTAGGAGGCAATTTTATGTTAAAGGAAACAGAAAAATTTTTAAAGGAAAAATATAATATACAAGACAATGCATTTAGTCTATATGAGCAAGCTCTAAAAGATGTACAATCTCAATTTGAGGAGCTTGATTTAATAAGAGAATATAACCAATTTAAAATATTAAATGCATTCCAAGAAGAAAGAATTAGTGATTCACATTTTACTAACTCAACTGGATATGGATATGATGATATGGGAAGAGAAGGATTTGATAGAGTTTATGCTAGAGTATTCAATACAGAAGCTGCACTTGTAAGACCACATTTTGTAAATGGAACTCATGCAATTGGAACTGCTTTATTTGGAAACTTAAGACCTAACGATACACTACTTACTATAACAGGTTTACCATATGATACATTACATGGTGTAATTGGAATTGGAAGTAAGGAAAATAATATGGGGTCTCTTATAAATTATGGTGTTAAATATCGTCAAGTAGACCTTATTGATGAGAAATATCTAGATTTAGATAAAGTAAAAGAAGTACTTTTATCAGATTCGACTATAAAAATAGTACATATTCAAAGAAGTACTGGTTATAGTACAAGATATTCACTTATGATGAATCAAATTAAAGAAGGAATTGAATTTGTAAAGAAAGTTAGACCAGATGTTATTGTTTTTGTAGATAACTGTTATGGTGAACTTGTTGATATACATGAACCAACTGATTTTGGTGCAGACTTAATGGCAGGATCGTTAATTAAAAATATTGGAGGTGGAATTTCTCCAACAGGTGGATATATTGTAGGTAAAGAGAAATTTGTAGAAAATGCATCTTATAGATTAACAGTACCAGGAATTGGCGGAGAATGTGGTGCAACTCTTGGAATTATGCGTACACTTATGCAAGGATTATTTTTAGCACCTCATGTAACTATGGAAGCTGTTAAAGGAGCTATATTCTTAGCAAGACTTATGGAGCTTGCTGGCTATAAAACAAAGCCAGCATCAACAGATAAAAGAACTGATATAGTTCAATCAATTATTTTCGGAAAAGAAGAGCCTTTATGTAACTTTATAAAAGGGATTCAAGAGGGAGCGCCAATAGATTCATTTGTAAGTTGTGAAAAAGCACCTATGCCAGGATATGAAGATGATGTAATAATGGCAGCAGGTTCGTTTATGCAAGGAGCAACTATTGAATTATCAGCAGATGCACCTATAAGAGAACCTTTCATAGCTTATATTCAAGGTGGTTTAACATTTGATCATGCTAAAATTGGTGCATTAATTGCATTAAATAAAGTTTTAAACAGTTAAATAAAAAAAGTCGGATTTTTATCTGACTTTTTTTATTTTGGTAAATTATTATTAAAATTTAAAACGAATTTAATCTTAATCAAGAAATAGGGGTATTCTCTTTGAAAATCAGGTTTTAAAATGAAAATTTTATCGGAATTTTTAGAAGGCAATTTATGGTAAAATACCTTGATTTTATATATAATGTAAATGACTTAGTTTTACATAAGTATTTAATATGTCTAAATGATTTTAAGGAGAAAAATATGATTAGCGATTATGATAAATATTTATTTCATGAAGGAAAATGTACTGCAGCATATAATTTTATGGGCGCACATTTACGGATTGAAAATAGAAAAAGAGGTGCTAGATTTACTGTGTGGGCACCAAATGCAAAAAAAGTTTCTGTTATAGGGAGTTTTAATAATTGGAATGATATCAATTATGAGCTTGAAAAAATAAGTGATAATGGCTTATGGAGTGGCTTTTTTTATGGTATTTCTAAAGATGATTTATATAAGTTTAAAATTATCGGGAAAAATAATGAGACCTTATTAAAAGCAGATCCTTTTGGAAGAAAATCTGAGCTTCGTCCTAATACAGCTTCTATTATAAGACCTAAGAGTAAATATAAATGGTCAGATAAAAAATGGAAATCAAGACAAGACGGTATATTTTATGAAAATCCAATTAATATTTATGAAGTTCATTTAGGATCTTGGAAGAAGCAAGATAATAAAGTTCTTTCATATAGAGATTTAGCAAATTCACTTCCGAAATATGCAAGCGAGATGGGATATACACATATTGAATTACTTCCAATTATGGAACATCCATTAGATGAATCATGGGGATATCAAATAACAGGATTTTATTCACCTACAAGCAGATATGGTGATAGTGATGATTTAAAATATTTTATTGATGAATGTCATAAAGAAAATATAGGCGTTATTTTAGATTGGGTTCCTGGTCATTTTTGTAGAGACAGTCATGGACTAGCTTATTTTGACGGAGCTGCTTGTTATGAGTATGCAGAGGGCTGGAAAGCAGATAATAAAGGTTGGGGAA
>NZ_JBOGCC010000018.1:0-1839 GCF_051656525.1 Clostridium sp.
CCAATAAGTGTTAATACAGTATAGATTATTTTTATGGTTTTTATCATAGGCCTATGCCTCTGGTGCATTTTCCACAAAGTAATTAAATGCCATTAATTCAGCTTTTTGAACATCTATTCTATCTAATGAATTTTGTCCTGTTCTTATCTCTTTTTCAATAGCGTCTCTCCACTCTGAAAAAGATCCATATGGGTTATTAGCTGGTAATGGTTCTCCATCTGCTTGCATTTGCTCAATTTTAGAAAGTGTTGCTTTATCATCTGCTAACTCCTTTAAATAACTAACTTCTCTTTCAATACTCTTTTGAGTTTTAATTATAACTCCCTCTATTACTGCTTTTGCTCCTCCAACTGTCATACTCATTTTTTACCTCCTACGATTTTTATTTTTTATTTTTTCTACTATCTCGAGATGTTTTAATGGTAACATAAATAAATTTAGATTACACTAGCCAAAATCCCACTGTTCATACTTTATTTTTTTCTTTCAAAATACCATTGTACACTTATTTATTTAAAAAAATTTGACTTTTTTCAATAAAAAAAATATTATTTATGTACAAATCATTCGATTTTAAGGAGGGGTATGGAGGACAAATGTATTAAAGCCTTAATCACAGAATATTTAGGGGAAACTGCTTTAATCGAAGAACTTGAATTTATATTTCCACTAAAAAAAGAAACAATTTACAAGCGATTACAAAAATTGCCTAAAAGTGTATCTGTTTGCTCTAATGGCTATAAAATTGTTTTCGTTAAGGAATTTCTAAATTTATTTCTTCTATCAGAAGAAGAAAAGGGGTGGTAACTTTGAGTAAAAAACAAAAAAATAATCGACAATTTATTGAACTTTCTAGAGCAATTTATAATTTTAAAAAAATTTCAAAATTTGATAACGAAGATCTTTTCAAAAAAAATATAATGTCTGACCTAAGCAAAATTTGTATTGAAAATGGAAATTTTCTTTTTTCAAAAACTGAAATTCTAGAAATTTTAGCTAACTTCAGCTCAAATAAAGTTACTTATGCTGTTAGTGAAAACAATTTAAATATTGCTAAAGGAAAAGGTAATAAATCTATTATTAAGTTTCAATCTTTTTTAAAACACTTTGCAATTCCTGATATTATAGAAACAATTAAAGATAAAAACTTATGAGGAGGTTTTATGGATTTTATAATAAAAAATAACCATAAAAGCAACTACACTATAATTTATAATAAATTTATACAAGATAAAGATTTGAATTTAGAGTTACTAGGACTGGGATGTCGTCTCCTTAATAAACCATCTAATTGGGTTATAAACGTCAATCAACTGTCATTCGAACTAAACATTAGTAAAGATAAGTTACTAAGACTTATAAATAATTTGATTGAACTTGGATATATGTATCGCCATAAAAAAGAGATTGCCTTTGTCCGCAAAGGTGAACTTAAAAATATATATTACTTTTCTGACGACAAGGAACTTCTAAATAAAACTACCGAACCTTTTAGAAGTGTTGCTACTACCCCGCAACTCTCTCTGTCCACTTATCCACCACTGGATTCTCCTAGTACGGATACTGCACCACTGGATCTCACAGTGGTGGTAACTCCTACCATGGAAGATACGTCACATAATAATACTAATATTTATAAAGATATTATTGAAAAAGAAGATAATAATAAAAATACTGTACTAACTAATAATCTTTCTATTAGAACCTATCTAAAAGAAATTTTAGATGATTTTACAATTGTAAATCTTCTTAATGCTAAACCTGATTTAACAATAGATGAATTTATAATTTTATATGAAAAAGCTACTCTTGAGTTTAAAAATGGTTATTGTAACAATA
>NZ_JBOGCC010000019.1:0-2663 GCF_051656525.1 Clostridium sp.
TAGCGTTGATGTGAACTATGAAAGTGTACTTATTTTCTGCCATTGCTGCCATACTTTTTTCAGTTATAACAGGCTTTCTTATTATATCATGGCTTGTTAACATCATTATGCGTACACCTCCTCAATTTTTGATACTGCATCTTTAGTCATAACTACTTTTTCAAACTTAAGTAAGTCATAAACGTTGATGTTATTTGCAGGCATAACTGCAACACCTTCAATGTTTCTAGCTGACTTGTAAACTAATTCATTTGATTCAGCTGTAATGATTAAAGTTTTCTTAGCTTCAATTGCATCTAAGAAATTCACAACATTTTTAGTTTTGATTACATCAAATGCTAAATCTTCAACAACAACCATTTGTCCGTCTTGAACTTTAGTTGATAAAGCTGAAAGCATTGCAACTCTCTTCATGCTTCTTGGTATTGCCATTCTGTAACTTCTTGGCTTTGGTGCGAATACTATACCACCTTTAATCCATTGTGGAGCTCTGATTGAACCTTGTCTTGCTCTACCAGTTCCTTTTTGTCTCCAAGGCTTAATTCCGCCTCCTCTAACTTCAGCTCTTGTTTTAGCTGATTGAGTTCCTTGTCTCTTGTTAGCTAATAATGCAACAACTACTTGGTGCATAGCTCTTTCATTTATTTCAAATCCGAATATCCCATCATTTAATTGGATATCTTCAATCTTTTTACCTTCTTTGTTAAATAATCCTACTGTAGGCATCCTGCTTCCTCCTTTCTTCTAGAAATTAAGCTCTTACTGTATTTCTTATTACTACTTTACCTTTGTTAGGTCCTGGGATTCCACCCTTAATTAGTATTAAGTTTTTATCAGCAATTACTTTTACTACTTCTAAGTTTAAAACAGTTTTGTTTTGTGCTCCCATGTGTCCTGGCATTTTCTTATTCTTAAATGTTTTTGAAGGATCAGAAGATGCTCCCATTGAACCTGGTGCTCTATGGAACTTAGAACCGTGTGACATTGGTCCTCTTTGTGCATTCCATCTTTTTATTGTACCTTGGAATCCCTTACCTTTAGAAACTCCTGATACGTCTACTTTGTCTCCTGCTACAAATATTTCAGCAGTGATTTCTTGACCTACTTCATATGAAGCTGCGTCTTCTAATCTTAATTCTTTAAGAGTTCTTCTTAATGAAACTCCTGCTTTAGCGAATTGTCCTTTTCTAGGTTTGTTAACTAATTTTTCTCTTATGTCTCCAAATCCTACTTGTATTGCATCATAACCATCTTTTTCAACAGTTTTCTTTTGAACAACAACACATGGACCAGCTTCAACTACAGTTACAGGAACAACTTTACCATTCTCATCGAATATTTGAGTCATACCTATTTTTTTACCTAATATAGCTTTTTTCATGTATTTACACCTCCCAAACTACTAGCGGATTGAATTCAATCATAATAGTTCAATGTCTTTTATTTTTCAGCTAATTAAAGCTTAATTTCGATATCTACACCAGCTGGTAGATTTAATCTCATTAAAGCATCAACAGTTTTTGGTGATGGATTAACGATATCTATAAGTCTCTTATGAGTTCTGATTTCGAACTGCTCTCTAGAGTCCTTATATTTGTGAACTGCTCTTAATATAGTAACAACGTCCTTTTCAGTTGGTAATGGAACTGGTCCAACAACCTTAGCACCTGTTGACTTTGCAGTTTCAACAATTCTTTCAGCAGATTGATCTAATATAGTGTGATCAAATGCTTTTAATCTAATTCTTATTTTTTGTTTTGACATCTCGGTTTCCCTCCTTTTCATGTACGCTTTACTTCTAACGCACAACAGCGGTTATTCTATAAACTGTTCCTGGTGTTTCGTAAATTTTACAAAACGAAATTTATATAGAATCCCTGTCGTCGGATTCTAGATCCAGACATACTCATCAAGAATTACCCGGAAGTCCGGCAACCTCTTGAATCTTCGCCGCATGCTATACAACTTCTATATTATACTATCTTTACAGAAGTATTTCAAGTCTTTTGAATAAATATTTTTTATCCAAATTCTTTTCGCTTTCTTTATTTTATATGTATTTATATAAAATATCAAGTCTTTTTTTACTTCATATTTTTTTTATTAAATCTCATCCATTTTAAGCATTTTTATTTTCAAACTTTTCTTCTTTTCTATAAATTACTCTTCTAAACATAAACTCAAATTTTATTTTTCTTATTTTTATGAACAGATATTTCTTTTACTTTGCCTCTATCACTTTCCAATTTTATTTCTTCGTAACATTTAAAATTCGTCAATGCTATAATAATATTGTTCTATTTATTTTATTTTATAAATGAAGCTAGATTCTTCCTTCTCTCTTTTCTATAATAATTTTTCTAACTCATATTATTTTGATTTACATAAAAAAAAGCTAGAGACGTCTCTCTAGCTTTTCAAATATTTATTCTATAGGAATTATGCTAAAACCTTAGTAACAACTCCTGAACCTACTGTTCTTCCACCTTCTCTGATAGCGAATCTTAATCCTTCGTCCATTGCGATTGGGTTAATTAATTCAACTTCCATATCGATGTGGTCTCCAGGCATAACCATTTCCATACCTTCTGGTAATTTGATTGATCCTGTAACGTCAGTTGTTCTGAAGTAGAATTGTGGTCTGTATCCATCAAAGAATGGAG
>NZ_JBOGCC010000020.1:0-2564 GCF_051656525.1 Clostridium sp.
GGACACTACTTAAATAAACCATTTGAACAATTCACTTATTATGTAAGCAATACTTGTAATAAACCTATAGATGGACCACATAAAAACCCTGAATATACTATGTATGAATTCTATAATGGTGTAAATACAGCAATATTTAAATTAAACTTCCAAGGGGCGGCTATTTATGGTGGGCTTTGTGGTACATTTGAGCATATTGGATCAGATAAAATTTATCAATGTGATGGACCTTTTATAAATCCTAATGGAAATAGTCAATCTTTTAGTGAATTACCTTATTATAACGGTTCAATAAATGGCACTCTTGTTACACTTGCGCAAACTAATACACAAAATGTTTTTGCTGAGAAATATAGTAATGATAACAATATTTTCACAGTTACTAAGATTCCAATGCCTAGTCAATTTAAAAATGATAATTATAAATATGCTTTAGAAGAAACTTTTAATGGTAATGTTACAGGACTTTATTTATTAAATATTAATCATAATACTAAAAACTTAACTGGCATCTTTATGCACAGTAACAATGATAATTTTTCAACAAATAATGCTGTATCTGTAAACTTTGAACAAAGTCCTCTGCCACAAGTAAGCTAATCATTTTTAGTATTATTAATTAATTCATAAAAAAAGATATACTTTGATTTTTTCAAAGTATATCTAAAAATAAAATATATTAGCATATTTTTACATTCTAAAATTTTTGTTGGTAAATTGAAAACTTAAATTCCGTTTTTTTCGTTAAACAGAAGTTAGTTCTACAAATAGTTGTACATAATTAAAATGATACTTGTTACTAATATATCAAGGAGGATTTTAATTATGTTAAATAAAGAACCATATAAGGGTAAACACCTTCAAATGGAAGAACGACTTATAATAGAATATGGCTTAGATCAAAACTATAGCTTAAAAGAACTTGCTGAAAAAATTCAAAAGGATCCAACTACTGTTTCTAAAGAGATTAAAAGGAATAGATTCATTAGATTAAGTAAGACAAAAGTGAATAGTTTAAAGTCTTGTGAACATCATAAAAGCTGTACTAAAACTAATTTATGTAATAACTCTTGCAATAAAAAATGTAAGAAGTGTAAGTTTATAAATTGCTATAGAAATTGCAAAGAATACTCAATAAAAAAATGTTCTAAACTTGACCGTTACCCCTACGTTTGTAACGGATGTGATAAAATCACTAGATGCAAAAGTGAAAAACAATATTATAAAGCTAAAAGTGCTAATGCAAAGTATAAAGAAATTTTAATCTCATCTAGAGAAGGACTGAATATAACACCTTCTAACTTAAAGAAAATGGATGAAATAATTTCACCACTTGTTTTTAAAGGGCAATCAATATGTCATATTTTCACTCATCATAAAGATGAACTGAAGTGTTGTGAAAGAACATTATATTCTTATTTTGATAAGAATGCATTTACTGCTAGAAATATTGATTTACCAAGAAAGGTAAAGTATAAACCACGAAAAAAATCTAAGCCACCTGAAATCAAAGATCCTTCTTATAAAGTTGGAAGAAACTTTAATGATTTTACTGAATTTATCACAAAAAATCCTAATACTTCTATAATTGAAATGGATACAGTTCACGGGACCCGAAGTGGTAAAGTACTTCTTACACTTATGTTCAGAAATTGCTCATTAATGTTAGCATTTATTCTTGAGTCATGTAGCCAATTAGCGGTAAAAAGTGCTATAGATAAGCTTTATGAGTTGATAGGCTATGATACCTTTAAATCTACATTTCCTATTATTTTAACCGATAATGGCTCAGAATTTAAAAATCCTGAGATGTTAGAAACAGATGCCTTTGGAAATAAACGAACTAAAATATTTTATTGTAATCCAATGGCATCTTATCAAAAACCACATGTAGAAAAGAATCATGAATATTTAAGATATATACTACCTAAAGGAAAATCATTTAATAATTTAACTCAAGAAGATATTACTTTAATAATAAATCACGTTAATAGCACAACAAGGGCTAGTTTAAACGGAAATACGCCATTCAAACTAGCCCAGATGCTTTTAGATAATTCTCTGTTAGATAAACTTTTGTTGAAAGATATTCCAGCAGATGATATACATCTAAAACCTGCACTTTTAAAAAAATAAAATTTCAAAATTTTAGAGCGAGTATCAACGGAACTTAATATTACAAAATTAAAGCAAACGGAACTTAGTTTTACAAGAAAAATCCGTAGGCTTATTAAGCTTGCCCTAAAATTAGTTTCTTATAAAAATTATACCCTATTTCACTTATTTTATTCATGAAAATTCACTCGAAAAACTGACTTTAATCTTGCAATTTCAAAGCTTTAGATTTAAACGGAAGTTACTTTTGCATTCAACGTAAAATTTTTGTTATAAAATAGCTTTATAACTTAGTTTTATCACTATATATATATGTAACCTAATTAATTAACCAAGCAGTATCTTGATTATTAGGATCAACCGGCGGAACTACACCTATTCCTTTTCTTGAACGTATAGAAAAATGTTTAGTCTCTACTGGTACATTTTCATATTCTCCATTGTATTCA
>NZ_JBOGCC010000021.1:0-1627 GCF_051656525.1 Clostridium sp.
CCCCCCTTTGAATGACCCCCTAGTTGTACCGATTCAAAATTGCCACTATCAACCATTTTTTGAACAAAGCTTAATGCATCTTTTTGTTGTGCCGTTATTTTTGCTGCTGTTTCAGCATTATCTATCCAATCTTTCCACTGTTGCGTTATTGAATCACCTAAACTTAAATCGTCTTTAGTATCTGCTCCAGGACTTTCACTTCTTCTATTTACTATAACGATATTCCCATTCCCTGTATCTAAAGCTAATCCAACATATCCACTTCCAGTTTGATTACTATTTTCAATTTCCTATCTCCTTAATATTTAAACTCTTTATTTTTTTCAATTTTCCCATTTTTATATTCTAAAGATTTTAAATTATAATTTTTTTTATTTGTATAATAAGAATCATCTGTTGAATCTAATCTTGAGTTATAAAAATCTTTATTTATATCATAATAAAAATTTTCTTTTATATATATAAATGCTATATCTATATCATTATTCATTCCTATATTTTCAAATATCTTTAAATATTTATCAATTTTTTTATTTTCTCCATTTTTATCTATATCTTCATTAGTTTTTATAAAAATATCTATTGCAAAAGGATGAGTATTAACTTTTATAAATTCAAGAACATCCATATCTATAGAATCATATTTTTTAAAATATCCTGACATTGTAGCTTTTATGTTAACATCATCTCCAAAAACCTCTTTAACATCCTTCTCCACTAATTTAGCAAGTTTTTCTTCCATAATTATATTTATATAATCATCTATAGTCTCTGTTTTTTCATAATCTACCTCTAAGGTAAAAGGTATATTTTCATTTGCTTTCGGTGCTGCTAAAAACTTCTTAGTTTGTCTATTTGCCCCATGAGTTCCCCCTCTTTGTACAATAACGAATTCTTCCCCATACTTTCTTTTAAGATTTTCTAATGCAAATTTTTCATATTCATTTAATCTATTACCATCCATATCTGCCTCCCCATAAACACTATCCATTACTTTTTCATAAACTATGTCACAACCCATTATTGAAAATCCTACTATTATTGGAATAATTAAAATTCCTATCTTTTTTAACTTCATAGCTTATCCCCTTTATTCCAAAAAAGGATTATATTAAAATTTAATATTTTATTTTAATATAATCCTTTTATTTTTAAATTTTCATTTTACCTAAACTTTTATCATTTTCTTTTGCCATCTTTAAAAGTTCTGAAAATAACCTATTAAAATTATCTATTTTCTCTATATCTCTATTTCCATTACTATTAATTCCACTTATATAATTATTAATAGCTGACTTTTCACTATATCCACCTTTAATTGAATTTAATTGTTGTTGTAAAATTTTAATATATTTTAATTCCTCTTTATAATAACATTTCATACCAGCTAAACTTTTAACTATGCCATTACCACTTGAATATTTTAAATTAAACTTACTCATTTTTCCTCCTTAAATTGAATTAAGCAACTTAGTTTCTAGTCTATACACATCTGTTAACCTATTCTCTGCTTCCTTTAAAAAGTTATTCATTCTTTCTATTTTTTCAATTACTTTAGTTAAATGTTTTTTATAACTTTTATATCTTATACTATAAAAAACATCCTTTGATTTTCCCGACCATGCTT
>NZ_JBOGCC010000022.1:0-10152 GCF_051656525.1 Clostridium sp.
TTGAAGACAAGCCAATGTGCTTTGATAACTGGGATATAGATATCTACTACAAAGAAAAAATGTGGAAGATTGATGATGTACAAAGTATTGAAGTAATTGAAGTAGGACCAGTTAGAAGTTCTTTAAAAATTGAAAGAAAATTCTTAGAGTCAACTATAATCCAAAAGGTATATGTATACAATGATTTAGAAAGAATGGACTTTGACACATATGTAGATTGGAAAGAAAGAGATGTTTTAGTTAAAGCTGCATTCCCTGTAGATGTAAATACTAAAGAAGCATCATTTGAAATTCAATATGGAAATGTAACAAGACCAACTCATAACAATACATCATGGGATGTAGCAAGCTTTGAAGTATGTGGACATAAGTGGGCAGATTTATCAGAAGGAGACTTTGGAGTTTCTATAATGAATAACTGTAAATATGGACATGACATTAAAGATGGAAATATGAGATTAACTCTTCTTAAATCAAGCTGTGATCCAAATCCAGATGCTGATAAAGAAGAACATTTCATAACTTACTCAATCTATGCACATGAAGGAAACTTTAAAACAGCAAAAACAACTAATAAAGCTTATGAATTAAATACACCATTATTTGCAACAGTTTGTGATGCTAAAGATGGAGAATTAGATAGCACATTAAGCTTAGTTAACTTAGATAAAGAAAATGTAATGATAGAAGTAATTAAAAAAGCAGAGGATTCAGACCACTTAATAGTAAGAATGTATGAGTTCCACAATGCTAGAACAAATGTAAATATGGAATTCTTTAAAGAAATTGAAGAAATCTGTGAATGTAACTTAATGGAAAGAGATTTAGAAAAATTAAATCCAGAAGGAAATAAAGTAAGCTTTACTATAAAACCATTTGAAATAAAAACATTTAAAGTAAAATTAAAATAGTTAAGACCATTTAGATACCTTTAATATATAAGAAGACTTGTAAGATTTGATGCAAGTCTTCTTTTAAATTTTAAATTAGAAATTAGGAGGATTAAGATGAGGGAAGTTATTAAGGTTAATGGGCTATGTAAGACTTATGAATTTTATAAAAAAAAGAGAGGAATTAGAGGTAGTTTTGAAAATTTCTTTAGGAGAGAAATGTTAAAGAAGGAGGCTGTTAAAAATATTAATTTTTCTATTAAAGAGGGGGAGATAGTTGCTTTTTTAGGTCCAAACGGAGCAGGGAAAACTACTACTTTAAAGATGCTTTCAGGAATACTTTTTCCCACAAAGGGAAGTATAGAAATTTTGGGATTTGATCCATCAAAAAGAGAAAATAAATTTAAGGAAAAAATTTCAATAGTTATGGGGCAGAAGAATCAGCTATGGTGGGACTTACCTTCAATAGAATCTTTTTATTTAATTAAGAAAATTTATAATATTAAAGATAAAGATTATGAGGATAGATTAAATAAAATGGCTAAGCTATTAGATGTAATTCATCTTTTAGAAGTACAAGTTAGAAGACTTTCATTAGGAGAAAGAATGAAGATGGAAATTATTGCAGCGCTTCTTCATAATCCTAAAGTTTTATTTTTAGATGAGCCAACTATAGGGCTCGATATAGTTTCACAAAAAAAGATAAGAGAGTTTTTAAAATTTCATAATAAAAAAGAAAAGACAACAATTATCTTAACTAGTCACTATATGGAAGATATAAAATCTTTATGTGAAAGGTGCATAGTTATTGCTAAAGGGCAAGTTGTTTATGATGATAAATTAGAAGCTTTAGGAAATATTGATAATACAAAAATTTTAAAAATAAAAGTTGAGGAAATGATAAAGGAAAATATTTTGAAAAGATACGGAAAGATAATTGAAATAAAAGATCTAGATATAACTTTAGAAGTTACAAAAGAAGATTTGAAAATAGTTGTTTCAGAATTATTTAAGGAATTTAAAATTATAGATTTTACTATAGAAGATACTCCAATAGAAAATAGTATTGAAAATTTATATAAGATTGGGTGTTAGATATGAAAAAATATTTAGATAAATATTATTATTGTTTTTTTATGGGATTTCAAAATTCTATGGAGTATAGAGTAGATTTTTTATTTAGTTTAATAAGTTGTATTTTTCCAATCATTATTCAAGTATCTTTATGGAGTGCTATATATAAGGCAACAGGAACAGGGATAGTATATGGATATAGCTATAAACAGATGATTATGTATACATTGCTTGTAGGACTAGTTGGGAAGTTTTTATCTACAGGATTTGAATGGGAGATAAATGATGATATTAAAATGGGGGGACTTAGTAAATATATAGTAAGACCTATAAATTATATTTACTATAGATTAAGTTGTTTTTTAGGAGGTAGAATATCATTATCTGTAGTGGTTATCTTTTTTATGACTAGTATTATGATAGCATTTCCAAACGAAGAGAAGTTAACTTTACTTAGAATTGTATGGATTATAACAACATTTATGTTAGCAATGCTTTTAAATTTTTTTATATATTTTATTTTAGGAATTTCAGCTTTTTACTTTACAGAAGTAGCTAAGATATTTCCAGCAGTATCTATTATATTTACTGTTATAAGTGGTGGGATATTTCCTCTTGATATATTAGGAGAAGGCTATATGGAGTTTTTAAATGTACTTCCATTTAAATATATGCTTCAATTTCCAGTAGATGTTCTTATAGGAAAAATATCTAATGAAGGTATTTTATTTGGAATAACTATTCAGTTAATTTGGGCAGTAATAATATTTGTATTTTTAAAGGTTTTATTTAATAAGGGTCTTAAAAAATATATAGCGATAGGAGGATAGATATGGAAATAATTAAAAGATATCTTAGTGTATTAGGAGTATTTGCAAGAAATTCTCTTTTAACTAATTTAGAGTATAGAGCAAATTTTTTTGCAGGAATGTTTGTAGAAGTTGGATTTATGGTTGCTAAATTGACGTATGTATTTTTAATCTATGAAACTAACATCACAATTAATGGAATGACACCAGATTATATGCTTATATTTATTGGGACCTATGTATTCATGACAGGGATTTATATGAGTTTCTATGGAAATTTCTTAAATATAAGCAATCAAATAAAAACAGGGAATTTAGATATTTTAATTACAAAGCCAGTATCATTATTATTTATTTTAAGTTTTCAAAATATAGACTTTGCAATGCCTATACCTTGTTTAATTTCAGGAACTATTATGATAGGAATAGGCTGGGTGAATTGTGGAATAGTAGTAAATCTTTTGAATATAAGTTTATTTATTATTTTCTTAATATTAGGAAGTATATTAACTTATGCATTATTTTTATTACCAAGGCTTCTTTCATTTTGGATTATTTCAACTAATGGAATATCTCAAATTTGTGATTCTTTATGGGATTTTAATAATATGCCAAAAGGAATTTATGGGAGGCTAATTCAAAATATAGGAACATTTATTATCCCAATATTTTTAATAACTAATTTACCAGGAATGATAATTAAGGAAAAAAGTATATTTTTTATGGCTATTGGAGTGATTGCACCAGCTATATTTTTATGGATAACCTTAAAGGTTTGGAAAATAGGAATTAGAAATTATACAAGTGCAAGTAGTTAATTTTATGAGGGATATATAAATTGTCTAGTAAATCTAAAGATTGTACACTATAAAGGTTTTACTCAATTTAATATAATAAACTTGTAAACGTTATTAATTTTCTGAAAATACATTATAAACATATTGAGAAATTGAGGGGGAGAATTGTTATGAAACTAAAAAAAATAATGGCACTTGCACTTAGTGTAGTTACAGCAGCATCAGTATTTGCTGGATGTGGCGGTAGTAGTGATGGTGCATCAGCAGATGGTAAACCAGTAACTTTAAAATGGTATACAGTAGGTAGACAACCTAAGGATATTGATAAGGTTCTTGAAAAAGCAAATAGTTACTTAGAGGAAAAAATAAATGTAAACTTAGACATGAATTTTATTGACTTTGGAGATTATACTCAAAAGATGTCTGTAATTATAAATTCAGGTGAAAGTTATGACTTAGCATTTACTTGTTCATGGGCAGGAGATTATTTTGGAAATGCAGCTAAGGGAGCTTTCTTAGATGTAACATCTTACCTAGATGATAAAGGTAAAGATATGAAAGCTGCAATAGATGAAAGATTCTGGAACGCAGCTAAGGTTGATAATAAAATATTTGCAGTTCCAAACCAAAAAGAAATTGGAGCAGCACCAATGTGGGCATTTACTAAAGAGTATGTAGATAAATATAAAATACCATACCAAGATATTCATAGCCTAGAAGATTTAGAGCCATGGCTAGAGAAGATTAAGAAAAATGAACCAGGTGTAACACCTTTCTATATTACTAAAGGATTCTCATGGGAAGTATTCTTTGATCCAATAGTAGCACCAGTTGGATTTGCTTTAGATGATAAAGATTTAAAAGCAGTAAATATGTTTGAACATCCAGAAATGAAAAAGAACTTAGAAACTATTAGAAGATTCTATCAAAAAGGATATATAAATGCAGATTCTGCAACAGCTCAAGACGATAAATCAATTAAAAGATTTGTAACTAAAGGTGATGGACAACCTTATGCTGAAAAGATTTGGTCAAAGACTTTAGGTTATGATGTTGTTTCTTCAGAAATTACTGAAGCAGTTGCAACTAATGGTTCAGCTACAGGAGCTATGACAGCTATTTCTAAGAATTCTAAGAATCCAGAAAAAGCTATTGAGTTCTTAAACCTTGTAAATACTGATGAGTATTTAAGAAACCTTTTAAACTACGGTATTGAAGGTGAGCATTACACTAAAGTTTCTGATAAAACTATCAAAATCGATGAAGCTAAGAAAAAAGATTACGATATGGTTTATTACGGAATTGGTAACATGTTCAACACTTACGTATTAGAAGGTGAGCCTGAAACTAAGTGGGAAGAGTTCAAAAAGTTTAACGATGAAGCTAAATTATCTCCAGCTTTAGGATTTAGATTTAACCCAGAAAACGTAACTACTGAAATTGCAGCTATAAACAATGTTTTAGAAGAGTTTAAAGCAACAGTATATAGTGGTTCAGTTGATCCTACTGAATACTTAAATAAATTAAATGCTAAGCTTAAAGAGCAAGGAATTGATAAAGTAGTTGCTGAAGTTCAAAAACAAGTTGATGAGTGGAAAGCTACAAAATAGTAATTTATCTAAGAGAGTAATGAAACTCTTTATTAAATAGAGAAAAGGGAGATTTAAATCTCCCTTTTATTAAAAAATGTATTTACAAAATGATGGAGGAATGAAGATGATAGGTTGTATAGATATTGGAGGAACTTCAATAAAGATTGGTGTTTTAGATAAAGAGGGAAATATAGTATGGAAAGATAAACTAAAGGTTTATCAAGAACTTGATAAGTTTTTAAAAGAACTTTTTACTGGAATAAGAAAGATGAAAGAAGAGTTCAATATTGAAGGAATAGCTATTAGTTCTCCAGGTGCTGTAGATACAAAATCAGGAATTGTTTATGGTATGAGTGCAATACCTTGTATACATGGACCAAACTTTAAAGTTATTTTAAATAAGGAATTTAACTTACCTGTAAGTATAGAAAATGATGCAAACTGTGCAGCTCTTGCTGAAAGCTTTACAGGATCAGGAAAAGATATCAAAAGTATGATGTTTGTTGTTTGTGGAACTGGAATTGGTGGAGCAATTGTTAAAGATGGAGAAATTCATAATGGAGCAAACCTTCATGGCGGAGAGTTTGGATATATGATAATGGAAGAAGAAGATGGAGTATTTAGAAACTTTAGTGAAACTTCATCAACAATGTCTTTTGTTAGAAAAATTAGAAAAGAATATAATGATGATTCTTGGGATGGGAAAAAAGTTTTTGAGGAAGCTTCAAAAGGAAATGTAAAGTGTATAGAAGTAATAAATAGATTTTACTTAAATCTTGCAAAAGGAATATTTAATCTTCAATATATTTATGACCCAGAAGTAATACTTTTAGGTGGTGCAATATCAGAGAGAGAAGATTTCATAGAAAGAATAAATGAAAAAATGGATTATATTTTAAAAAAGATAGAAATAGCTAAAGTAAAGCCAACTCTTAAAGCATGCACACATAAAGGTGATGCTAATTTAGTTGGAGCTTTAAAAAATTTCTTAAATGAAAATAATTAATTTGAAAATAAGATAAAAGTTTAGACAAATAAAACGAGGGGGGAGAAAGTTATGTTTTATGAGCAGTTTTTAACTAAAGATTATGGTCCTAAAGTTCAAAATATGAGTGTAGCTAGAAGTACTATGATAGTACTTGCAATTTTATCACCATTTACTATAGGAATCATAGGATCATTAATATTTGGAAGTTTATATTTAGCACTAGGAATAGTAGAAAATAAAATGTTCTTAGAATATGAATATGAATTAACTGAAGGTGAACTTGTAGTTAGTAAAATAATGAGCAAAAGAAGAAGAAAGGTAGTTGGAACTATTGAGGTAAGCAAGGTTATTGATATAGTAACTACAGAAGAGTGTAAGAGACGTGGAACTAAGGTTATAAATGCAGCTTTAGAAAAAAATAGTGAAAAAGTTATTTTAGTTTCAAGTGGAAAGCAAATGGTTGGATATAAAATGACTATGGATAGAAAATTAATAAGTATTTGTAAAAATATAAATTCAATAGGATTTACAAAGGCATAATTTAAAGGGGGATATTGAAAATGGCAGGATTATTATTAAAAGGAATTGAAAAAGAATATGAAAATGGGTTTAAGGCAGTAAAGGACTTTAACTTAGATATAAAAGATAGAGAGTTTATAGTATTTGTAGGACCATCAGGATGTGGTAAATCAACAACTCTTAGAATGATTGCAGGACTTGAAGAAATATCAGGAGGAGAACTTCATATTGGAGACAGATTAGTAAATGATGTAGCTCCTAAAGATAGAGATATAGCAATGGTTTTCCAAAACTATGCATTATATCCACATATGACAGTATATGAAAACATGGCGTTTGCATTAAAGCTTAGAAAAGAGTCTAAAGATGATATAGATAAAAAGGTTCGTGATGCAGCTAGAGTTCTTGATATAGAGCATCTTTTAGATAGAAAGCCAAAAGCACTTTCAGGAGGACAAAGACAAAGGGTTGCAATGGGAAGAGCTATTGTAAGAAAGCCAAAAGTATTCTTAATGGATGAACCTTTATCAAACTTAGATGCTAAACTAAGGGTTCAAATGAGAACAGAAATAGCGAAACTTTATAATAAACTTCAAACAACATTTATATATGTAACACATGACCAAACTGAGGCTATGACTTTAGGGTCTAGAATAGTAGTTATGAAAGATGGAATAGTACAACAAGTAGCAACTCCAAAGGAAATATACAGTAATCCTGTTAACCTTTTTGTTGCAAGCTTTATAGGAAGTCCTCAAATGAATATTTTATATGGAAAAACATTTGAAAAATCAGGAGAAATTTATTTAGAAGTTTTAGGAAGAGAAATAAAATTATCTAAAGACAAAGCTTCAAAGCTTAAAGAGAAAAATAAAACTAATAATGAAGTTTTAGTAGGAATAAGACCAGAAAATATGAGCTGTAAGCCAAGTGATGTAGAAAAAAGAGATACTGTTTTTGAACTTGATATTGATATATCAGAAAACTTAGGAGCTGAAACGTACCTTTACTTAAAAAATGGAGACAAAAATATAACAATTAAAACTGCAACTGCTGATAATGTAAAAACAGAAGGATCTGCAAGATTTGTTATGGATGAAAGTAAGATTCATATTTTTGATAAGGAAGAGCAAGCAACTATTTGCTAAAAGGTGAGAATATGAAGGAATTATTTGTAGGTGTTGACTTAGGGGGAACTAAAATATATACAGCCATTGGAGATAATGAGGGGAATATTTTAAGAGAGATTGTTGTAGAGACAGAAGCTGAAAAAGGTGAAGAAGTAATATTAGAAAAGATTAAGTATACTATTTCACATGTAAGTGAAGGTGAAGAGAAAAATGTAAAGGCTATAGGAATAGGAGCACCAGGACCACTTAATAATAAGCTTGGTGTAATTTTAAATCCTCCAAACTTACCTTTTGAAAATTTTGAAATTGTAAAAAAGTTAGAAGAAGAGTTTAAAATACCTGTATATCTTGATAATGATGCAAATGCAGCAGCTATTGGGGAGCATACATTTGGAGCAGGAAAAGATACAACTAATATGGTATATATAACAGCAAGTACTGGTGTTGGTGGAGGTGCTATATTAAATGGAAAAATCTATAGAGGAAGTACATTTAATGCATTAGAAGTTGGACACTCAACTGTTGAAGTAAATGGAAAAAGATGTGGATGTGGAAATAAGGGATGTTTTGAGGCTATGACATCTGGAACTGCTATAGGTAATCTTGCAAAAGATGCTGTAAGAAGTTCTATTAAAACATCATTAAAAGATTATAAAAATGTTACTGCAAAAGAAGTATTTAATGAAGCTGTAAAAGGTGATAAAGTTTCTATAGAAATATTAGAAGATTCACTTAAATACTTAGGAGTACTCTCTGCAAACTGTGCAAATATTTTAGACCCTGATATGATTGTTATAGGTGGGGGAGTTTCAAATGGAGGAGACACAGTATTTAACATAGTAAATAAAGAAATGAAAAATAGATGTCTTGGTCCAATTTTAGAAAACTGTAAAATAGAGAGAGCCTTTTTAGGAGGTAAAGCTGGAGTTGTTGGGGCACTAGCTTTAGGAATAACAGAATATAAAAATAGATAAATAAAATAGAGAAAGTGGTTGTCTTAAAATAGATAACCACTTTCTTTTAATTTCCTAAAAAGCATTTTTATAAATAAGGAAACGCTCATTAGAGTCTTTATTAAAGTTTTTAAGCTTAACTTCTTCAACTAAAGAGAAAAGATTACAATTTTCTATAAAGAAGATATAGTCTTCAGATGGATAATAAAGAATAATAAAAATATTTCTTTTAGCTTTGCAAACAGAAGTTAAAATATTTTCTAAAACTTTCATAAAAATTTGAACTGAAAATGGATTAAAAAAATAAAAAATATTTTGTGTATCTAATATATTATATTCTTCAGCAAGTCCATTAAAAAAACTTACTGATGATTTATATTTAGAGTCCTTAAAAGATTCTAAGTTCTTTAAAGCACCATTATAAAGTTCT
Source organism: Clostridium sp. (assembly GCF_051656525.1). Taxonomy (GTDB): domain Bacteria; phylum Bacillota; class Clostridia; order Clostridiales; family Clostridiaceae; genus Clostridium. The sequence goes on from NZ_JBOGCC010000022.1 coordinate 9,183, forward strand.
TCATTCATTTCAATTCCAGTAGTTTTTGCACCAAACTTATAATTTAAGTAAAAGTTAAGACGGCCCAGTCCACATCCAAAGTCAACAATTTCATCTTTAGGTGAAAGAGGGTGATCTTTAAAGAATTCTTCAAGAGAAGAATAAGAAGTAGGCTCATATCTATTGTAGTGCATAGTTGATTCATTTAGGTTTTGTACTTTATCTGTAGATATAGATAAAAGTTTTTCAAAATAATTTTCATCCATAGTAAATCTCATCCTTTATTATGTATTGTATTAAAAAAAATAATACTGAATCTTTTAAAAGAAGTCAAATAATAAAAAAAGAATCTATGAATATCTTTCTCATAGAGAAGGTATCTTTATAGATTCTTTTTAGTAAATTTGTGGTTTATTTATCTTTAATAGTAATCTCTTCTTTTTCTGTAGTAGTTGCTGCTACAGTAGAAGCTATTTCGTTTTCTTCTTTAACATTTCCTTTTAAAAGGTCTCTTATTTCAGTTAAAAGAACTGTATTTGCTTCAAGCTCCTCTTCAACAACTTCATCATCTTTCTTTTTTTGTAATTTAGAGAATAGCTTTATAACCACAAATATAGAAAGAGCTATAATAAGGAAGTTAACTACGTTTTGTATAAATGTTCCTATATTTAAAGTTACAGCAGGTTTTTTTAAAGTAGCATGTACTAAAGTTATTTTTAATTCATTAAAGTTAACTCCACCAGTTAAAACACCAACAAGTGGCATAATAATATCATTAACTAATGATTTAACAATACTATTAAATGCTCCTCCAACAACAACTGCAACTGCTAAGTCGATAATATTTCCTTTTAAAGCAAAGGCTTTAAATTCTTCAAAGAACTTTTTCATTTTAAAATCTCCAATCTTTATAATTTTTCTTTTGTGTATAATAAATTCCGTTTATAAATATATAATAAAAAGATAAAGAAATCAAATTTTATTCATAAAA
>NZ_JBOGCC010000023.1:0-6587 GCF_051656525.1 Clostridium sp.
TTTTCCATTTTAAAATCCCCCTTTGGATTAAATATTTTTATTTTAATAGCCATCTTTTGTTTTTTTAATAGAACTTTTATCTTTTAATGTTATCTTTCCTTTGATTTTTCTTTAGTTTTAAAAGTTTAACAGTAGGGTACTTTTAGTCAAATAAATGATTTTCTTCTTTTCTAACGAAGATGCTATCACTTTTAATAAGAGAAGCTAACTTAGAGCCTACTTCTTTAAGAGCAGCATCAGAGGCATTAGTTTTTATGCTAGAAAACTTTTGAGTAGTGAAGACATTTTTATCCTCCGAAGCATTGTACACCTCATACTTTAAAACTAATGATTTTTTTGTTATTGTTGTTAATTCCATTAATATCAACTCCTTTCAAAGAGTATATATTCATTAAAATGAAATTTTGTCTTTTTATTTTAAAAAATATTTTTGGCTTTTCAAATTATGATTAAAATTGTAGCAAATAAAAAAAGATATATATTTTTAAATAAATGATTAGTTAATAGTTAAAGATTGGGGTTAATTGCCTTTATGGATATGTAAATTTCAATAGAAAATAAAGTAACTATACAAATAATTTTAAGTATTTAAGAATTTTGTCGATAATAAAAATGAATTGAAAAAAGGTAATTTATTTAAAAAAGGAGAATTTATTTTGATTAATGTAAAAGAAAAAATATTTATTGGTGCCCGTGATTTAGGAGCTGAACAAGCAAAGAAAATATTACCAACCTATGATTTGGTTTTAAAGCAAATCGATGAATTTGAAAAAGCTGCTATAAATAGTAAAAATGAAAGTGGACAAAAGGATTTTAATAATACAATAAGTCTTTGGGGACCTAGAGGAACAGGGAAAACATCTATTTTATATACTATACATAATGAATTGCGAAAAAAAGGAAAGAAAAATATTATTTTAAACATAGTAGATCCAGATAATTTTTCAGATTTAACTAGGATAATAGGTGTTATATTAGGAAGTTTTAGGGAATGGGTTAATGAAAATATCGAAAAGCATATTAGTGATAATGGATTTAAATATTGCAACGATGATAAATTTAAAGATTACTTTAATAATGGAAGATATATTGAAAATAGTAACCCATTAAAAATAAAATTAGATGAACTTTTGAAAGTTTATTGTTATATAGATGAAGAGTATAGAAAGCTTTTAACTCAAAACTTTACTAATATAGAAAGGTATAAAAATGAATATCGTAATTTATTATCACCAGATATAAATTTTAAAAAAGTTTTTCTTGAATTTATAGATAAACTTGTGGAAGTTAATAATCGAATTAATCAAATAGATGAGAATCATACAACTATGATTTTTATAACCATAGATGATGCTGATTTAAAGCAAGAGAAATGTAAAGAAATTATAGAAACTATAATGAAATATATTTGCCATAAAAATATAGTTTGTTTAATTTCAGGAGACTATGAAATTTTTAGTGATTCAGTAACTTTATCATTAGTAGGAAGTGAACTTTTAAAAAGTCAATATGCGAATGAAGATGGATTTTTAAATAGTGGAGTTTCTATTTCAAAAAGAAAAAATTATTTAAGTGGAGAATATTTAAAAAAAATAATTCCACCATCTTTTAGGCATAATCTTATAAAATGGGATTTAGAAAGTATTCCTAATTTTTCTTTTGAAGTAAATGAAATGGAATTTACTTTAGTAAATGGGTTAAAAAAATTATTAAATGGAGAAAATAGTATTTTTAGTTATCAATTAGATAATGGGAAAATAATAACTCCTAGAATAGCCTATTCGATTTTTGATAATACTCCAAGAGGGCTTATAAATGTATTTTATGCTTTAGATAAAGTTAATAATAAGGAATTTAAAGAGATAAAAGCCTTTATTGACACTATAGTTGAGTCAGCTAGTTTTCTTAATAAATATAAAAAGGAGTTTTTAGGGGAATGTTTAATTTGGGGAGATTCCTTCGAAAATACTAGAATTGACTATAATAAATTTAAAAAATTTGAAGTAGTAAAGGAAGAAAATTTAAGAGAAAAGACATTAGAAGAAAAAAGACAGATAATAAAAGATAATAATAAAAAAAATATTATATTTTTTATTATTTTAGAACTTGTAAAAAAAATAAATAAAGAAATTAAATTTGATAAAATAGATTATATAGAGGTTAAAGAAAAAATATTATATTTAATAATAAATAATAAAGAAAAAAATGAAATAGAGATAGATGCAAATTTAAGTGATTATAATCAAAGTGATTTTAAAAAAAGCTTATATTATTTAGATGATTTAATCTTAAAACTTGATTTAGAAATAGTTTTTGTATTATTAGAAAAATTGACTGAAATAAGAGGATTTTCTTTTGATAAATTAAATAATGATGAGATGAAAAAAGAAATTTATGTAGCAATAAATGATTTTATAGGGATAAATAATGAAAACAAAATAGAAGAAAGTACTTTTCTTATTGATGTAATAGCTAAAAATAAAAATTCGGGGAATTTAAAAAGATATGAAAAATTTATTGAGTTCATGGATAATATAAGTATTAAAAGTAGTAGATATGATAATTTAGATAAATTATTAAATGAAAAAATAGGTTGGGTTACTAAACTAGTTCAAAATTCGAAAATAGAATTAATTTGTAAAGCTCCTATATATAATTTAATTGAAAGAATAAGAAATGAAAAAATAGTTTATGAAGAAATACCTAAGATAAAAGAAGTTTTTCCTAAAGCTGAAAAGTATAGGCTTGTTTTAGAAAAAATAAAAAATAAAAAAGATTTTGATGAAAAAGAAAAAAGTTATATCAAAAAAATTATAGGGAAATTAAGTGGAAATAGTGAAATTAAGATAGAATCATTAATTGAATCAGTATTTTTTAAAGTTAGTAATGATAATACTATTGGGTTTAAAATAAATATTAAAGAAATACAAGAAGAAATTGATAAATTTATTAATAATCAAAATCATGGAACAAAAAGTAAGTTTAAAAGTATTCAAGAGGAGTTCCAAAGAGAAGGTCTTTCTAAAAAAAATAATATTACTTATGCTGAATATAATAATATTTTTAACAAGCTAGACAAAATTAACAGTAGAGTTTGGTATGGGCGTACAGAACGTTTTGAATTAGAAGTAGCTATAATTAATAAAGCTATTTTAAGTAAAGAAAGTATAATATATATATATGTTGAAATTTGGAAAAAGATAAATGATGAAAAAATTATTTCTGAAAAAAATATGATAATTAACAATTCAGATGTGTTAATAAATTATATAAAATATATAATTAATCTTGAAATTGAATTTATGGAAAGATTTAATTCGGATATTATAGTTGAAAAAAATTTAGATAATTTGAGAGAATCTTATATAAAATTATTTGATAATTGCTATAAAAAAGCAATGAATATGGAAAAAGGGAATTTAGAGGTATTAGGTTTAGAATTTGAAGATACTGAAGAAAATGAGAATAATCAGGAGATAAATAATGGTTAAAAATTTAGATGAAACTTTAAATACTATTCTATATCCTTTTATTAATGAAAATTTTATTTTTTGTGATGAATTTGATGAAGGAGACTTTGAAAAACTTTTTATATCTCAATTTATAGAAGATAAAAATTTAAAAAATATAGATTGGTTAAGGTTAGCTTTAAAAAAATATTATAAAGATTGTTTGAATAAAGAAAAAAATATAAGATTAAATAAACTTTGTTTAAAAAGTATAGATGAAATTAGTAGAGCCTTAATAACTATTAGAGATGGATCACTTTGTTATAAGTATTGGGAAAATGAAAATGATTGTAATATTTTTGGGCATTATAAAAATTTTGAGAAAATAGAAATTTATAGAAGAATAAATAGTGCTATTACTATGGATACAATATCTATGTATTTTTTAGTTAATAGAAGAGAACAGTTTTCTATAGATGAAATTGATAAATTTTATTCCTATGTAAAATTAGCGGACAAACAGTTAGATGATATTTTAATTTCAGGTATAGCAGAAAATCATATTCATGCAAACGCAGCTTTAAGTTTTAATTTTTTATGGAAGTTAATTAATAGTGATATAGATAGAGTAGATGAGGTCTTAAAAAAGACAAATATAAAATATATAAATAATTCTGATATCTGGAAATGTAACATGAATAATTTAGTAAAAGTAAATGTTCTAGTTCGTACTGTTTTGGCAATTTTTTTGCAAAATTATATTGATTATAATAGTAAGGATACTTTGAGTAGCTTTTTTTTGAAGGATAAAGAAAGTAGCTTTAGTAGAAAATTTTATGAACTTATAGAAATAATATCAATAGATAAATTAAATTATAAGGATATTTATAATAGATTTACTGAATTAGAAAATTATAATTTCTATGAAGTTTTTAATTTATTATTAAAGGAATACGCTATTGAAAAGAATGATAAAAATTATGATATTTTATCAAAAATTTTTACTGATGTATATAATTTAAGAACTTATGAAGAAAATGTTTTTTTAGCTAAAGCTTTTCAATATTTAAAAGAAAATAATGATGATGGATTATTTTTAGATTTATTTATGAATTATATCAGAATTAAAAATTATTTTTACAGTACTTTTTGTAATAATACTAAAATTAAGGGATTAGATATATTTACTGATTTTTATAACAATGGGACAGGAATGATAGAAGAAGCTATTAATCCTATTGAAGGAAAAAACTATTATAAAGATCTAATTAGAAGTGAATTTCAAAATGAAAATTTAAAATATGCAGAACTTAGGATAACACCTAGTAAAAATATAGAACTTTTAAGAAAAAAATATTATGAAATTTTAGAAGCCTACAGAGAAGTAATAAAAGAGGATTATAAAGATAAAAGATTTCCTAGAATAGGATTAGTTTATCATTTTATAAAAAGTGATGATTTAAAAGAGGATAAATCATATAATAAGCATTTTGAAAATGAAAAGAAATATTTGAGAATAAGTGAAACTTTAATTAAATTTAGAAATGAAAATCCCTATAACTCATATTTTATTGTAGGGATAGATGCTGCAAGTCTTGAAAATAATATGGGAGTTTTTACTTTAACAAAAGCATTTTTAAATTGTAGAGGAAGTGAAATTGATTATTTAAAGGTTGATGATGGCGATGGAAATTTAGTGAATGTAAAAAGTTTAGGCTTTACATTTCATGCAGGAGAAGATTTTAGACATATGTTAAGTGGTTTAAGAAGAGTAGACGAGGTAATAAATAAGTTTAAATATCATGCTGCTGATAGAATTGGTCATGGAACTGTTTTAGGTTTAGACGTTGAAAATTGGGCCTGCAATAATCACATAATTTTAATTCCAAGAAAAGAAAAATTATATAATTTATTATGGGTTTGGAATAAAATTAGTAAATATAAATTAAATAATCATAACTTTTCTGTTTATTTAGAGAAAGAAATAATAAATTTAGCTACTGAAATTCTTAAAGAAGATGAATCTAACTTTAATTGTAGAGAAGAAAAAAGAATTAATAATAATAAAATTTTAGGGACTATTAATATACCTAAATTATATGATATGTATAGAAATTTATTTTCAAAAGAAGTCTCAGGAGAAGATGAAAAAATCTATGAAAATATAGATGATTTTATTAAAACATATTCATTTAAAGATTTAAAGAAAAATCAATATATAAAAGAAAAAATGGATGAGCCTATATACGTAGAAATTAATGAAATAGAGATAGATATTATTAAAGAGATGCAAAGAATATTAATAGAACAGATTGCTGAAAAAGGAATTGTTGTTGAAATAAATCCAAGTTCTAATACAAGTATTGGAGAATTTAATTCAGTTTTAGAAAATCACTCCATGAATCTAAATAAGATAGAGGAAATGGATGCTAAAAATGTTATTATAACTATTAATTCAGATGATCCAATGCTTTTCAATACAACATTATCTAATGAATATGCATATATTTATTATTCTCAATTAAATAAAGGTTTAAGTAAAGAGAAGATATTATTTTGGATTGATAAAATTAGAAAATATAGTATAGATACTTCTTTTGTAGAGAGAAAAATATCTGATGAAAAATATTTGGAATACTTAGAGAAAGTTTTAGAAAAAAATAGATAAATTAAATTAAGGGAAGAAAATAAGAAATAAGTAACTTAGATAGGGGAAAGTCATATCTAAGAAAAATACCGGGACAAACAGGATAAACAGCAGGACAAACAGTACCCGGGTACTTGGGGTTTAATTGGAAAAAGGAGGAGCTTCTAAAGAATTTAGAGGCCCTCCTTTTAATTATTGAACTGGAGTAACAGTTGTTTCAACTATTTCAGCATCAATTTTTTCTACTAGATTTCCACCAGCAGAAGAGAAAATATTTTGAGCAACTATAGCATCCATAGCTGCTTCAACAGCTTCAGAATCTAAATTTTCTTTAATATTTTTTAAGGTAATGGTAGTTTGTTTACCTTCTTCATTTTTAAAAGCCATTTTAAGAACATATTTCTTTTCCATTTTAAAATCCCCCTTTGGATTAAATATTTTTATTTTAATAGCCATCTTTTGTTTTTTTAATAGAACTTTTATCTTTTAAT
>NZ_JBOGCC010000024.1:0-8816 GCF_051656525.1 Clostridium sp.
TAGGATAATATATGTTTCAATTATCCTTATATCGACGTATTGCGCGCGATAGTTCACAGCGAACATTTAACTGTCCACCTGTAACTGTTATAGATACATCAGGATTACGTTTCAATACGTCTTCTAATAAGCCATAGAAGAAACTACTAGTGACCACTTGGTCACTGTTGAACACGATATCAATATGACTATGGTTTGAACACGAAGGTTTATATAGTCTGCCGTTAGAAGGCCCAGCAAACAGTTTTTTGTTTACTTGAGAAAAGTTAATCATTAACGTCATAGGGTTACGGAGGGCTAGTTGACTAGCCCTCGCTCCATGTTATAGTAATCGCATTAGCTTAAGGATTTTGTGTCCATAGCCAGTAAGTACATACATATCTGGAACACCGCCAGCTACGCAATCGATAGCCAAACCACGTTCCATAGCGAATGCTAATCCAGCTTTAGACGGGATATCGCCAGCATTCAACGGTCCACGGTTAACCAGAGCAGTCATTGTGTCATACACATTACCGCGCTGATTAGCTTCTACAGCTACGACTACTAAAGCCATAGCATGGTCTATCGAAGTATCCATATCTTCTTCGAATGTAAGGCCAAGTAAGTTAAAAGCTTCGCGCAATACTACTTCATTATACGGTACCATAATTACTCCTAGAAATCTGACGCTACAGAATCACATTCAGGGGACTCGAGTTCTTTACGGTGTTTCTTATCCGCTTCACCTGCTTTGCCCTGTCTAGCTAACGCTTCAGTGTACTTACGCATCTCTTCTAGACGCTCTACACCACCACGTTGCTCTTCTTCAGCAACTTCAGGGTTAGCAAAGTAGAACTCCAACAACTCACGACACTTATCAGTATCGTTCAGCGCTAATCGCTTAACTTTGTTGATTACACAACCCGGTAATACACCCCATTCGATGTCCCAGTTAGCTAACTCAGGATACAGACGCGTGAAGTGTACGCGAATTGCTTCAGGTGAAACAGGTGGTAAGTCAATCATCAAGTCAGTGCGACCAGCACGCTTAACTGCATCATCAATACGGTCGATGTGGTTCGTAGTCATGATAATCATAACATCATTCAATGGTACGACACCATCCAACGCATTCAAGAATCCAGAACGCGATACTGATGTAATAGCGGACATCAGTGATTTGACTGGATCTTCTTCATCTTTTTTGCCATCGTCAGTTTTCTTAACTACTGAATTGATGCCAGCACAACTATCAAAGTCTTCCATTAAGATAATTGTACGTTTCGGAACAGCAGTTAACGCATTTACCAAATGCTCATCGCTAATATCGTTCATGTTAAGAGAACCGATATTGAATCCGTACTCTTTAGCGATAGCACGAATCAGTGATGTTTTACCTGAACCCGGTAAACCATGTAAGATTACTGACAATTTATACGGTAAACCTAAACGCTCGTAAATCTCACGGCTATTTACGAAGCTATCCATCTCACGACGGATTAGTGATTCAACACTTGGGTCGAGGGCAAGGTCTACTAAGCCATTGCCTACGATCTCTCTATCTTTATCCCAGCGTCCCTGACCAGCATATTTCAGAGTACGTACACGTCGAGATGGTTTTGGCAATAACGCCTGTACGTAGTCATGCAGAATCTGACGATTACGCCCCAGTAATGTAACGTCGATTGTTTCTTTAATCACATCGCCATTGTTCTCCTTGAACATTGCACGGTCGACGATTAATAAACGACGTTTATAGATACGATAGTGACGACCATAACCAACGTTGATATCGTTGTATTCAACCCAGCCGGTCTCGTTATTGTAGCTCTCAAAGCAGTCTACTTTAAGAGTACGGGATAATCCACGGAAACCGTTCTCACCAACGTCATTAGCAATTCGGTTAAAGGTGGTACGTTCATTACCTAAGTTTGTGATACTGATAGTGGTTATAGTTTGCTTTTGTGCCCAGTTCAGCATACTACGAGGCATATCCCTGAACACCCATGCTAGTCCTGCTAACACGGTTGCCGTTAATACACCGCCTACGAACTGATTGCCACCTGATACCATGTTGATATATTCAACACCAGTAGTTACTGCACTATTGATAAAACTAAACATTCCTGATACACTCCGATTGTCTTCCCATCTTAAACACACTCCTGTAAATTATCCCACTAAAACAAACAAAAAAAAAATAAGGAGTCCCATAAGGGACCCCTGCAATATAGTATCATTTTGACAAGTCGTAATGGCGTTCCATTATTGCCATGTACGATAACATGTTACTTGCAGTATCATCTTCTAAGTGATACATAATGCCACCGGAGACTTCTTCTTGCTGACTAATTGTAGCGAAGCGCATGAACTCCCGACAATCAGTAGAGTTACCTACTACCAGAATCTGACGATGGTCACACGGGCTAGCATAGTACAGGTTTCTGAACGAACTACCCGGGACATTAAAGTCAAAACACTCTGTGTCGCGGATATAGTCTGCTATATACCCAATCTCTGCACTAGCAGTAGCGACAATCCAGCGTGGTCTACTAACACGCTCTGCTTCTGGTGTAGGTACGCAGCGCCATGCCCAACTAACCAGATCTTTTAAGAACGCTTCAGCTTCTGCATCTGGTGTATCAGTACCGATGATACCGTTCTCTTGATAAATGGAGCCAGTCAGCTTACGGAACGTGGTTGTGATATGCATACGTGCATGCGCATCTTCCATAGTATCGCCGATACTCATAGCATGTCGGATGGAGTTAAAGCCATTCCCAAACATATCTGCCTTATAGCCAGCAAATGCATATGATAAAGAAGAACGATATGGTGTCAAATAACGTTCGAATGTAACGCAGGTAAATTTACCCATTTTGACACAGTAACGGTCTCTGGCTGTAACGATGTGCTGGTATCTGCGAAACAGATGATCTAATGCTGCACTAGGGCTAACATCCGGTTTGTGAATCACGACTGCATAACTGTACATAACTTTTATCCAAAATATAGAACGAGTAGTTCTGCTAAACGGTCCAGGTATGGGATACCGGCGTACATAAATGGAAACACTAATGAAAGAATCAACACATGGATAAACATGTTTGTGATCCCCAGTAGCTTAAAGCATACCATGTAAACCAACACTATATATAGCATTAAGCAGATGGTGTAAACCTCGGCTTGCATCGTTCACCCTTCCAATAAGACGTAATTCGCTTGGTAGTCAAGTCACAGACCTGCATCTCCAAGTCTCTGTTCTTCTTACAGAGATCTACGATAACGGCATTGCAGTTGTTTAGTTTCTTAGATAAGATAACTACTGCAACAACTAGCGCAGAGATGAACGCTAGCACTAATGATACGATCATCGTTTCCATTCATTAACCTTATGATACCGACATAGAACATCGAAGTTAGAGATTGGTTTATATACAATAGTCGATGGGTTATCATCGTTCGATAACAGATAGCACTCAATATCTGATTCGATGGTGAATTTCTTAGCAGTTGGGTTCTCGCCACGTGCCTGTTCTAACAGGGTAGTAGTTTGACCAATCGATGCGATTAGGTGTTTACGCGTTTCAGCTAACCGTGTTTCTGCTACAATACGAAGACGATGTTGCCACAGTGCAAACGTAACCATTAAGCCAACGCCAATAGTTAACATAACTAACATTACTTCATCCATCTTAACTTATCCCTTTCATTATTACAGGTAGCCACGCATCAATGCGTGTCAGTACGATTGTAACCAGTATTACAAATGCGAATGCAACAAACAAGTACCCAAAGAACAACTCAACGAGTGACGTTGAGTTAGTCATGAGTATTCTTGAGAACAAACAACATAAACTGAAGCCTATGCATAAGCCGATAAGTATTAACATTATAACTCTCCCGTATCTTGGAAACCACCGTAGCCAGGGTACTCTTGCGGTTCTTCTGGTTCAGGGTATTTGTTTGTTTCTCCAGGCCACCATTCTGCCATTTTAGCGATCCTCTCGACGTAAGCCACGACGCATGTTGTTAATGCGCACCCGAGTAATCTCACGCTCTTTTAACTCATTACGTGTTACGAACACACGGGATGATACGATGGCCAACAGACCACCGATAACAATAATGATAAAGAACAAAACAGGTAATACACCCATCAGCTACACATCCCCGTTAATCCATAGTTTACTGCTTTCACCAGATAGTAGATCATTGCAATAACTGCACCTAGTGAAATCAGCGACGTAGCAAGAAAAGCAAAACAAATCTTAGTACTCTTTAAGCGCCATAATTCAATGGCGCCTACAGTAGATAAGATAAGTATTGCAATTGTATATATGATAGCTCGAGTTGTCTCGAGGTAATATACGCAATACATCATCTAACACGTTTCTCCAATGCTTTGATTCTAGACTTCTGGTCACTGATAGTTAGCTTGTATCTAGCCACTAACGCACGATGTACCAGAAATCCAATAGAACCGAATAAGCCCATAGCGACACTAAGTACGATTATTACTTCGAGTATGCTGATCATTCTTAACCGCCTCCAGCTTAGCGCACAGAGTCGCAGCGCAGCCATGTAGACTAACTAGGTTGTTCTCAGATTCTTTAAGTGAATCTTTGAGACGTTGCTGACGCTTGCGGAGCTGAACATTTTCTTCACGCAAAGCACACACTCTGCGATGTACGCGGATGACTTCAAAGAAGCCTAGGATTGCAGCACCCAGGCAGACGAAAGAACTGATAGTCTTAATATCCATATTATCCCATTACTAAGTCGGAGATGTGTCGTGCGCGATAGATTTCAATCGCACGCTCAATAACGCGATGTGCCAAATAGGCATTACTGTTAAAGGTATGTTCGAATACATCCTTACATACTTTACCGTCTTCCAGGTTTTTCAGGTTAACGCCCTGCACGTTATGAATGTTCTTACGACCTTCTTTGTCCTGAATAGCAATATTGACAGAGCCGTCAGACAGCAGATAACCAGAGTTACTTACCTTATGGTTAGGGTAAGACACACCGTAACCTTGTCGTAGTTCTTTAGGTAGCTTAACCGGGCGCACAGGCAATGGCTCTGTTACGTGGTCAGGCACTTTACCACTTCTGTGAATACGCAACAGCAATGCTTTGAGCGGGAAACCGTAGTGTGTCATGCATGCACGTGACAAATACGGGTTTACATATTCGGATGGGTCCAGGATTTCATTATGCAGCAGTGCAGCTAGCGTAACGACATCCATTTTTGAACGTTCGCGCATGTAAGTATGGAACGTAAAATTGAATTCATCTTTTTCACGCTGTGTACAGGTGGTTTTAACATCCTTCCAGTTATCTTTCTTGAACTGGCTGATATCGAAATACGTATCACCTTCACAAGTGGTATGAACCACTGTAACGTGTGCACGGTCGATATAAGGTAGTGCTTCCTTATACAGCTCTGCGCCGCCGATGATAAAGATCTCAGAAGTTTCGGCTTTCGCAAGTGCCTCTTCTAAGTTGTGACACCATACTGCATCGGTGTCTATCCGTAAACGACCGCGAGTTAACACAATGTTCTGACGGTTAGGCAAAGCACGCCCAATAGAACGAAATGTATTGCTACCCATGATGACAGTGTTACCAAGTGTCAATTCACGGAAACGTTTCATATCGCTAGGGATAACCCACGGCAATTCACCATCTTTACCAATTACACCATTTTCAGATACTGCTACAATGAGGTGAATCATTTCTTTACATCCTTTAAGATTTGCATCATGGCATCACGGCGAGCCAAATCAGAACAGTCGTACGCTTGGGTATTATGCGGCAGAACAGTAACCTTGTGATCATCCAGTGCAAACATATAGTTAACTGCACCAGTAACACCATTGTTAGTGGAGGTAGCTTGTAAGTATACGTTGCCATCACTACACAACATCGCTACTTTAGACAACTCTACCGATGCCTTATTGATATTATAGCAGTCTGCAATTGTAGCGATTACCAACCCACGTAAAACCGCACCGATTTCAACGAAGTTAACCAGCACCGTGGTGTTCTTACATTGCGGAACAGTGCCTGCAATCAACAGCTTTGCCATCCGCTTGGCTGAAATACCGAAGTGTTCTTTAGCCCAGTCTCTTAGACGGTCGTAGTTGTATACAGAACCACAAACCTCTAACGCTGTAATTGGAAACTTCAATGTAGCATTGAGTTTCATTCTATTAACGACTGTTGCCATCAATACAGCATGGTGTATCATTTCAATTACTCCACTCGTGCAGCTGCCACGAACGTACCTGACCAACAATCAGTTGTCTCGTCTGGTAACGCATCGCGCATCTCGTTGTAAGTCTTATACATTGGGGTATTGGTATGCATCACAATAGTAACCCAATTACCTTCCGCAGTTCGAATACGCATAAGCATACTTAGCTTATTGTACACAAGCACGTTAGACGAAATAGTGAGGCCATCTACGAACGTGTTGAAGTTCTTTTTCAACACGCGCATAACATAATCACGACCAACAGGAGTTAATACGTGATAGCCATCAACCTGTGATATAGGTATATCCAGATTACTTGCGTTGAACTTATCGCAACAGTCGACATATGCTGCATCGTATCCTGCAGCAGTATACCATCTCTTGAAGTTAACTGTACGGATATTAATACACATAACGAGGTTATTGCTGTCTTTGGCAAATTGCTCGTTAAACTGGAGACACTGCAACGTCTCATCACAGGCTATGTTGAGGCCGGAGATTTCAGTCAGATGCTTTACAATTTCAGCTGTCAGATGTTTACGATAGAACATACTGAAGTATAAGCGGAGATCACTACTGACAGGAATCTCTTCACCGCAGATATCAGCTTTGTTATACTGGCGTGTGACTGGGGTCACATTGAACTTATCGACAGCGTATGCAAAGATGCCGCCGGTTAGTTCGATAACGAACGCTGCTGAATAGTTCGTGTGCGCCAGTAACAAATCAGTAGGGCGATATGCTTTTACGATAGTCAAATCCAGAGGTTTCACATGCTCGAAATTTGTCAGTCGTGTGTAAAGCTCATCCAGTGTTAAGCCGAATAGTGTTTTAGACCATTCTTCGAATTGCTCACCACGATCGATTGGATAACGGGACATATAGCCCCGAATATCTGAAGTGATGTTATCTGTGAGGGCATCACCTACCACTAATTTGAATACATTAAGCTTCCACATTCGGTTTTTCCCCCTGAAGACGACGCAAATCCAAAATCAGTTGTTGGATAGCATGTTCGATATACATATCCGGGACGTAGTTAAATACGTTCAGTAGCCGGTAGTCCACTTTGGTTTCTGGCCCCATGTTATACAGGCAACTGAGTTGACCGGTAGTAGTGTAACCAGGGCGATGTTTGTGGTCTACGATATACACGAAGTTACCGCTGTCATTGGACATAACTACCGGATGGATAATCACATCTTCTGCCGGATTTTCGAAATCGCAGTAACGCTTAATGGCGTCCAGGATGGCTTCACGAATATCCTCGTTCACCTTATAGAACCCAACGGCTTTGTTGGTGAATTTAAGAGGTGGGGTCTCCCCAGCACGAATCATGCGACATACTGTATCGATAGGGACACCGAAACGCACTTTTGCCCAGTTGCTAATCATGCGCATCTGCAGGCAATCGTCGTGACCATACATCATGTTAGCGATCATGGTGTGTAAGTTATTAATGTCTTTCATTTCTTAAATCCCTCCAGTAACTTATCTAAAATATCCCATTGGAGTAAACCAGACTCCTGTAACAAAGCATTGTTAGAACCAACAGGCACCAGTAACCCTTGCTTTTTAATAATCGGTACTTTAACGATTGCTTTACGGCCAGGCACTACAGTATCAATATGCAGTAGTACATAATCTTCTTTGGTGATAATTACTACATCACCGATTTCCGGTGATCTACTTGAAGATGTCTCACCGTAGTGTGCTGCAATAGCCCCAGCATAAGCGTGCTTGCCCGCTACAGTTAAAGAAGCATACGACTCAAAGTGCATTGCATGCAGCGGCTTAGGCGGGTACCCAGTAGACAGGTCGGTCACTAATCGGCCACCGGTCATGCCGAATGTAGCCTGAGTCCAGTAGTTAAATTTAGAACGGCTAATCTTCAGTAGCTTAGCTGCTTCAGAATATGCGACACGGTTACGTTTATAGACTGTTACTAAAGTAACCATATCCATCATTTGTTCAAATGTTGGTGGATTTTTCATCACTCCATCCCTTTCTGTCTTATGATTGCAATATTGTCCACTATGGCTTTACCACGTTGAAACTTGCGGCTAGTAATCCTTATCTTGCCGCTATAAGCATCAACCATTATGGTAGACGTACCTTTCGAGTTTTGCCAACTGCTAACTCTTTTGATGTCTTGCGTCGAGTGGATGCACTCAGACATTTCCTTCTGTAGCTGTATAAACTCAACAGCTGACATCGAAGTCTCAACATTACCGCTATATCTCCAAAGTAACCCATCTTGGGTTATTTTTACCTCAGCAAACAACTGGGGTACGTTTAAATCAGGGAACTTACTTAATACGTTTAAGCGGACCGTGTTCACCTGTTACCTCCTTGATAACATCATCCCACTCCATACGACTTACATCAACTTTGTGTTTGATAACACGCTGAATAAAGTCTGGGAAATATCCGTGGTACATGATATGCAATAACTTATACGTCTTTGAAACGTTATCGGTTAACACATCACGACCATACATGGCAAACAGAGTAGCTACGGTTCGATATTGTCCATTAATCCGTTTAGAGAATCGAGTAGTCATCCGACGTT
>NZ_JBOGCC010000025.1:0-2987 GCF_051656525.1 Clostridium sp.
TTGGATTAACAACTGCTCAAATACATACTTTTAGAATGGAAGCTTTAAGAGAAGTAAAAAAATATAGAGATTCTTCCTATGAAGAAGTTTATAAATATTTAAGAAAATTGTATACTTTAAGTGAAGATCTTATAAAAGAGTTAAAGTAAAAATATTTATTCTAAAACTAAAAGAGTTTTTTCAAATAAAAAAACATTTGCTATTTATATCTAAAAAAGTTGTTAGATATAGAAAAGAAGTAGTTTTTTATATTTTGATTAAACTCTTTTTATTATATTGGAAATAAAAAATAAATTATTTTATTAATGATTTAATTTTTACTGTTAAAGTAAGAAAAATAATTAAATGATGCATAAATATAAAAAATAATTTCTTAGAAGAAAAGTTGACAAAGATTAAAAGCTGTAAGATAATAAGAGAAAAAGTTAATAACCGCGGTAGAGGTGCAATATTTAAAAGTATTTTTAGGGAGCAAAAGTAGCGATGAACTATTAAGAAAGGAAATATTGCCGAAGCCTATAGAGTAACTTGAAATCTATAGAGCTGGGGGTTTAGAGAATATCTAAATCACTGTCACAAAATAAAGTTTTGTGGTGTGCTATCAATATTTAAATTTAAAAAAATTAAATATGATATTAGCCCTAAGCAACTTTGCTTAGGGTTTTTTTAGTAATTGCCGGAGTTAGAGACTTATGGAGTACCATAAGAGGAGGAACAAAAGATGGAAAATTCAAATTCAACAGAAAATGGAGAAGGACTTCAGCGTAAATTAAAATCAAGACATTTATCAATGATTGCTTTAGGTGGAGCAATTGGAACTGGAATATTCTTAGCGATGGGAGGAACCTTACATCAAGCTGGAGTAGGGGGAGCATTTTTAGCTTATCTGTCAATAGGAGTAATGGTTTATTTTATATGTACAGGACTTGGGGAAATGGCAACATTTCTTCCTGAAACAGGGTCCTTTGGTAGTTATGCAAATAGATTTATAGATCCAGCACTAGGCTTTGCATTAGGTTGGAATTATTGGTATAACTGGGCTATAACAATAGCTACAGAAATAGTTGCAGGGGCTTTAGTAATGAAGTTTTGGTTCCCTAAGGTTCCTAGTGTTTATTTTAGTGCAGGATTTTTAGTTATAATAGTTGTTTTAAATTTATTGTCAGCTAAATCCTATGGAGAGTCAGAATTTTGGTTTTCAGCAATTAAGGTTGCAACAATCATTATTTTTCTAGTAGTTGGATTACTTATGATTTTTGGAATACTTGGAGGAAAATATATAGGTTTTAAAAATTACTTTGTAGGTGGGGGACCTTTTATTGGAGGTTTTAAGGCATTCTTTTTAATTTTACTTGCTGCTGGTTATTCTTTTCAAGGAACAGAACTTGTTGGTTTAACTGCTGGAGAAAGTGAAAATCCAGAAAAAGATGTACCTAAAGCTGTAAATACTATTTTTTGGAGAATTTTATTATTTTATTTAGGAACAATTTTAATAATGGGTGCTATAATTTCCTATAAAGATGCAGGGGTTCAAACTAGTGCTTTCACTATGGTTTTTGAGCGTATGGGTATAGCTGGTGCAGCTTCAGTTATGAATGTAGTAATCTTAACATCAGTATTATCAGCAGGTAACTCAGGAATGTATGCATCTAGTAGAATGATTTATGCTATGGCACAGGAGGGGATGGCACCAAAAATCTTTGGTAAAACAAATAAAAGAGGTGTTCCTGTAAATGGAATTATATTTACCACAATAATTGCATGCTTATGTTTTTTAACAAGTTTCTTTGGTTCTGGAACAGTATATACATGGCTTGTTTCTGCTTCAGGGCTTGCAGGGTTTGTAGCTTGGTTTGGAATATCTTTATGTCATTATAGATTTAGAAAAGCTTATATAGCACAGGGAAAAGATTTATCAAAGCTTAAATATAAGGCTAAACTATATCCTATAGGAACAATACTTGCTATAGTAATGTGTTTAGCAATTGTAATTGGACAAGGGTACTCATATTTTGATACTACAGGA
This sequence comes from Clostridium sp., assembly GCF_051656525.1. GTDB lineage: Bacteria > Bacillota > Clostridia > Clostridiales > Clostridiaceae > Clostridium. The sequence continues at coordinate 2,027 of NZ_JBOGCC010000025.1, forward strand.
CCTATACAATGGGGTGGAGTAATATCTTCTTATATAGGGATACCAATATTCGTTATTCCATTTATTTATTATAAAATAAAACATAAAACTAAATTAATAAAATTAGAAGATGCAGATTTAGAGATAGAAAAATAAATTTTAATAATAGCTTCATTAGATAGAGTAAATAAAATCTATTTAATGAAGTTATTTTTTATAAAATTTACTTTTATAGTAAAATATGAGATTATATTTTTATAAGGGAAATAAATGATAATAAAGTTTAAAAAGAAAAGTAGGGATAAAATGAATTTAAAAATAAAAGCTATAAATAAAGAAAATTTTTTTGAAGTTATTAAACTAAAAGTAGCAAAGGGACAAAGAGATTTTATAGAAAGTAATGAATACTCTATTGCAGAATCAAAATATTTTACTTACTGGAATCCAATGGGACTTTATGATGATGAGAATTTAATTGGCTTTACAATGTTTGGAGAAATTAAGGAAGAAAATAATAGAGTATGGCTTGATAGATATATGATAGATGAGAAATTTCAAGGGGTAGGATATGGAGAAAGATTTTTAGTAGAGATAATAAAATATTTAAAAGAAAAATATAAAAGAGATAAAATTTTTTTAAGTATATTTAAAGAAAACTATTCAGCTATAAAACTTTATAAAAAAATAGGTTTTTCATTTAATGGAGAATTAGATTGTGGTGGAGAGCTTGTAATGGAATTAGATTTGAAAAATTTTAAATAAAAATTAGGACTATATTTAGTAGTAATAGAAATAAATTTCAAAAACTACAAATATAGTCCTAAATATTCTTAAGCTTCTTCAGTTCCCTCAGGAGGATTAGTTAAGTTACAAAGAGTAAGCATATGCATAGTATCATAAACAGCCTCTTTTACCCCTGCTAAAATTATTAAGTCATTCTGTTCTATAGTACTATCAGCAGAAGGCATAAATTCTTCTTCGT
>NZ_JBOGCC010000026.1:0-1665 GCF_051656525.1 Clostridium sp.
CGTCAAGTCCACTAACTGGCAGATGCCGCATCGTTTCTTTACCGGCCGTTGGTGTAGCTAGGTGTAGTCGTCTGTGGACCTTAACATCCAATCCCAAAGTCTGCCAACGTCCGCGAAAGTCTACGCTTGTCTGCTGAATCTCCAGGTTAAATTAAAAACCACATTGCTGGGTCTATCATCGATTTTGCTGCCAATTTTGATAAATTTTTGTCCAAGAAGGAGACGTAACTTGATTCAACAGCTTCGGTCTTAATTTCTCTGGGACATAATGACCATCACGAAAACGACCACATAGCTTGCAGTTCCTTTCCAAGAGATCTCGCATGTCATCATTGAGTTCTGGTAGATGTTTTCTGCCTATAGCTGCTTTAGTTACCCGATCAATACCGCCTGCAACTGCGCATGGGTAGTAGCCCTGAGGAGTTAAACCCAAGCCACAACTATGCATAATGTCACATCCATTTTTGAAGTTTGAATACCGGTATTTAGCGTCGTCACAAGGGGCAGAGTTAAAAGGACCAAAGGTTGGTTGGATATTGTTATTCTTGGCAGAGTTTTCGATGTCGATATTCGCTGGAAGGCTTGCCAAGACTTTAGCTACTTTGGGGCCAAACCCGTTGGTTACTAATTGAATAACATCAGCAAGGCCATGATGCTGTAGCTTTGATAGCTCTTCGATAATTTCGTGAAAGTCGGGGTGTAGCGTCGGTTCCCCGCCTAATACGCGAATCCTTCGCCAGAACCTTTTTTTTTCAATAGATTCAGCCACAAAGTCTTTAACAAGTCCAACAGATATATGTTTTGCTTCGGGTGCTTGTGCAGAAGAGCGATTGCAGTTTATACAGCGCAGATTACATTGGTAAGTGATATCAATTTCAATCAGATCATTTGATGGTGAATATTGGTATCCAATAGCTTTTGTCGTGACCTTCAGTACCCGAAACCAACGGTACAATGCTTGAATCTTGAACTTGATTTTCACCAGCCATACCATTCGAGTCGGGTAGTTTCTCGGATAGTAAAACCCCCCTAGCCTTGGCTTTCTGAATAGCATATCCCCCCCTATAATCGCTAAGCTCTACAAAAGATAAATAATGATATAGTGGCTGACGTAACATTTAAATAAAGAAGATGGATGTCTTTGTAGAAAACACTATGAAGCATTCCAGCCCACGCATTTTATAAAGCAGGTAATGGATTCAGAGGGACAACATTGCTATTAGTAGCTCCCAAATAGTGTCGTAAAGCTAACAGGCTGGTACAGAAAGGATTTGTTGTGGCAAAATCACGACTTAACCTCATGCCGAGTTTTGATTGGGAGTGCGCCCGGGGTGGCCGTCGAAAAGAATATTTTGAGTAACTTGTCTTTTCTTAAAGAACACGAAGATGTTTTTTTTGAACTTGCCTATGGGGCTGAGCGCTCTTTCTCCTCCGAACCAAACACCACATTAGTCAAACTCAGACAACTAGCCGAGGCCTTCACTCAGGATATCGCTGCTCGCTGTTGTCTGACCTTTGATGAGCAAACCACTCAGGCCGACTTGTTATTTCTTGTTGGTCGGCAACTCCAGCTGGAACCTTTGGTGCTCAAACTGTTCCATGGTCTGCGTAAAGCGGGCAATCTGGCGGTGCACCAATTTAAAACTCAACACAAAGAGGCGCTGG
>NZ_JBOGCC010000027.1:0-4164 GCF_051656525.1 Clostridium sp.
ATATGTCGGCAGGATATTCAGGAAATATAATGAACTATGAAATTCCAAAGAACTGGGCATTTAACCAATTTGCAACAGTAACAGTAAGTGGAATAGGAATAGATAAAGATGGATATTCAGGAAGAGATGTAGGATTTAATGAAATAGGAGTAAAATTAGAAATTTTAAATGAATATAATAAGATATTTAATACTGAAATAGGAATAAATGTATTTAGAGAACCAATAGTAATTTGTGATACACCAGCATTTGAAATTGAAGTATCAGCAACAGTAGCAAGTGATCCTAAAAATACAAATAATGAAATAGTAATAAGTCGAAATGGAGAATTAAGTTATTCAAGGACAGAAGGTCCAGTAATGTTTAATGTAGATCTTGCAAATACTAATTTAAAAGAACTATCAGCTCAAGATTTAATGCAAACAATATCTATTGAGATATATAAAAATGGAAATAATTCAATATATTTTACAGTAGTAAGTATAGATCCCTTTACAGTAAAATATGATGTATATTTGGAACGAAATAATTTAAAATCTGAAAATATACAAGTTGATTTTACAACAACAATAACGCTAAGTGAATATGATGAAAATAAGCCAAAAAATTTACCAAATCCAGAATTAGTATGTTATTTTACAGGAATAAATACAGCATTAGTGACATCAGATCCAACAGAAAATGGGGAGAGTATAAATATAAAAGGATCGCTTAATGGATTAAAAGCATTTTTAGAAAATTTGGTAAATGAAGAAGAAGAAGAAGAAGCTCCTGAAATAGAAGGTTTATTGAGCGCTTTAGCAAATATAGTATAAAAAATAATAGAAAAGTCATTAAAATATATTAATTTTAGTGACTTTCTATATTTATGAAAAATAATTATTAAAGGAGAAAAAATGAATAAATTATCATTAAAAAAATATCAAATAATTGTAGGAGTTATAATTCAGATAATATTTGTAATAGAGAGTTTACACGGAATTAGAAATAACGAAAGTATATATCAGCCTATATTAGAAAATTTCTCTATGGGATTAATTGTTATAGAAATTATGTTAGTTATACTAATAATTAGTACATATATATTTATAGTGAAAAAATTTTGGGCACTAAGAAAATATTTAATATACAGAGTAGTTAGTATATTAAATATTATATATATATTTAATATGATATTTAATTTGGGTATTATATTTTATATAGAGACAGAAAAAGTATTTAGAACTATTGAGATATTGAATATAGGAAAAGTTATATTTTTAATTATAAATATTATTTTAATACTTACATATAACAGAAATGTGAAGAAACTTGAAAATAGAAATGTAGTATAATAAATGAGTATATTACGTTAGAGAAAAAGATTATAAATAGCTTATCACTATTTATAATCTTTTTTCTTATTTTTACTTATAAAAATTGATAAAAATAAAGTAAAAGTGTATTATAAAAACTAATGGAATTTATTTGAAAAAAGGTCTAATAAACTTATTGATAATATAACGTCCATAGGTATGCAAAGGGGGAAATTAATATGAATATTCTAACAGAATATTTATTTCATAATTATAAAGAATTAGAACCAATAAAATTTTATAGAATGATATTTAATAATGGAGAGTTACAAGAAAAAAATATATATGAAAAAAGAAAATATAATGGAATAGCAGTTGAAATTACGAAAGATAAAAAAAATAACGGAGAAGAAAAGATTTTAAGACATACAATTACTAATGATTTAGAAAAAATAAAAGAAATTACTGAAAGAGATAATTTCTGTTTAATGTCACCTATTAGCTATGTTGGTAAAGCTAGAAAGAGCGAGAATGCTAGATGTTTATATGCACTAGCAATAGATTTAGATGGAGTTATTATAAAAGAAGATGGAGATCCAGCTGGATTAAAGACTTTATTTCATCAAATAGAAAATTTGAAAAGAATACCGATGCCAACGGTAGTTGTGTCTTCAGGTACTGGATTACATTTATATTATATTTTTGAAGAACCAATAATGTTGTTTAGAAATGTTGTTAAGCAGCTACAAAAATATAAAAAGGAATTAACAAGAATAGTTTGGCAAGGATATATAACTAATTTAGAGGATAATGTACAATATGAAAGTCTTTTTCAAGGGTTTAGAATGGTTGGAACTATAACTAAGAAAGGAGAACGTGCTAGAGCCTTTTTAACAGGCGATAAGATTAACATAGATTATTTAAATTCTTTTGTAAGAGATGAATTTAAAGTAGTTGAATTTAGTTATAAAAGTAAATTATCTTTAGCAAAAGCAAAAGATAAATTTCCTGAATGGTATGAAAAAAGAATAGTAAATAAAGAATCTAAAGGAACTTGGACTACAAATAGAGCTGTTTATGATTGGTGGAAGAGAAGAATTATAGATGAAGCTAAAACAGGACATAGGTATTATTGCTTAATGATGCTTGTTGTATATGCTAGAAAAGCAGGAATCGAACGTGAAGAACTTGAAAAGGATTCATTTAGATTGATGGAGTTATTTGATATGTTACCAGCAAGTATTGATAATCCATTTAATGAAAAAGATGTTTTAGATGCACTTCAAGCTTATGAGGATAGATATATAACATATCCTATAAATAGTATTTCATATTTAACCGATATTCATATTGAAAAAAATAAGAGGAATTATAGAAAACAAAAAGATCATATAGTTTTAATGAATACAATGAAGTACTTAAAGAAACGATTGGGAGAAGAGATTAAAGAAGGAAGACCTAAAAATAGTGGAACTAAAGAGGTAATTATAAAAGAATATAGAAAAAATAATCCAGATGCACGTAAAAGTGATTGTATTCGTGATACAGGAATTAGTAAAATGACTGTTTATAAGTGGTGGAATATAATAAATTATAATTAAAAAAAAATTAATAAAAAAAGAGGATTACATACATTATTGTTGAATTATACAAATAAGGAATAAATTGTATAAAAATTAAAAATAAAAGGGGGAGATATAATGTTTAAAAAATTAATTTCAACAATAATGTTATCAACAATAATTTTAAGTTCGGTAACTGTTATTGCAAGTGCAGAAAAAATGAGAGATACGGGAAAAGTTATGGACTTTAGTTATAAAGTTTATGCTTCAGGAAGTGGAATGGTTGATGGATCACAAAATAATATATTTTATAAATTAACACCTGGGAAGGTTCATGCAAATATTACTAGCAGGAGTAGCAGTGATATTAAATTGGAATTAGTACGCAAAGGTTCAGTTTTTAATAAGTCATATGGAAGTAAACAACTTTCATCTACTGGAAATTATGTTTGGGATGTTGATACTGATAGTTCTAAATATTATTTTCCAGCTTGGGGAGGAGCAAGAGATACAACTCAAAGGGTAAAAGGAACAATGCATGATCATAGACCGTAAGCAAAAGGAGAAATAATATGGTAGTAGGAATTACTTTAAATAGATTTTTTGGTATATTAGCATCAATAATAATATGGTTAATTTTTCTATTTTTTTCTTATTTAAAATCTAATAAGAAAAAAATAGAATTTAAAAAAGAAATGTTAAGGTTTAGTTTATTTATTTATATTGGGTTTATTGTAAGTTTAACGTTATTGCCAATTACAATTCCATCTCATGGGATTGTAGAGGATATTTATATTAATTTTAATATATTTTCGATATTTAAATATGGTTTGGATAAATTTGTAATAATAAATATATTGGGGAATCTATTATTATTTACACCACTAGTTATATTGACTTCATTAAATGGATATAAAATATTTGATAAAGTTTATAAAGTTATATTTTATGGGATTATACTATCATTATTTATAGAATCTATTCAATATATAGAAGTTTATTTAGGACTTGTAAGAAGTCAACGAGTAATAGATATTATAGATATCTTTTTAAATGCATCTGGTGCAGTTATAGGATTTATAGTTATGAAAATATTTTATTATATACGGTAATTAAAATAAAAGGATAAATATATTAAATGTAACATAATAAGTATTTTGTTACATACATCACGAGGTTCACAACGGTTTTAAGCCGTTTGTGAGCCTTTTTTGTGTTTAAAAAAATTAGAAATACTAAACTTTTTGATTAAATTCCATAAAAATCAGATATGTATTGAAGAGTAGAGAAATGTTTTTATTATTTAA
>NZ_JBOGCC010000028.1:0-1164 GCF_051656525.1 Clostridium sp.
ACTTACAAACTTAGAAAAGAGGTATTAAGAATGAGAATTTATTTAAAAGAATTAGATGTGATAAAAGAATGTGAGAATCCTGTTATTTATAGTTACATTCAAAAAAATTATAATATGCTAAATTTTACACTTTATGAAATGCTAAGGGGAATCTATGATGTGGAATTTTCCTTGTCAGTAGTTGAGGAGGATAATAGTGGAGACTTTATAATTTTAGAACTACAAGGCGTTTATCCAAATGGTAGAGTAAACAAGGATTTAAATGTATACAAAGATAAAAAAGGGTATTTTATGGAAGTCAAAAACGCTTGACAATTAATTCTTAAAGTAGTATAATAAAATTATCAAATAAACCAATGGAGGTAATGTTATGAAATTAAGATGTTTAAAAAGTGAAGGTGGTTTTAACTTTGTTGTAGGTGAGATTTATGAGGTTAGAAATAATTACATTATTGATGGTGATAATAAAATGGCTCAGAATGTTATAGGAGTTAATGAAATTTGTTCAAATGAAGAAAAGATTAAGTACATTAATGATGTGATTAGTAAAAATTATAAATTTGAAATTGTAGAAGAGGAGAATGAAATTATGGTAGATAAAAAAGAAGGAATCTTGCCAGAAGGAACAAAAGTTGTACTCAAAGGAAAGACTGCTTATGATTGTGATTTAACATTTGACGAAATGAAGAATGAGAAATATCTTTCTGAAACATTAGAGGCTCAAGAAAAATACGGATATGTAGAAATTGGTGGTTACGATTATAATATAAGAGCTTATGTTATTGATGGAAAATACTACAATAGATGTGACTTTGACTTGTATGTAGAGAAGACTAAAGAAGAAAGAATTGAACTACAAGTGGGAGATAAGTTAATCCTAAAAAAAGATATATTCTGCATGAAAAAAGGTGATGAGTTTGAGGTAATATTCATCAAAGATGATGATATTGGCATTAAAAATAGCTTAGGTTTTGGTGGAACAACATGGGGAGAGCTACAGTACTTCACAATTGCTAAGAAGTCTTTAGAGTGGTCTAATTGGACTTATAGTTACACACATGATTGCATTTATAGAACCAAAGGAACAACAACTCAAGTCAAAGGAAAATCTATTGGTGAAGCAAGACTATACAATGGTGATGAATATGACTTCAATAAAGGTAT
>NZ_JBOGCC010000029.1:0-3440 GCF_051656525.1 Clostridium sp.
GAGTTGATTTATGGAGATTCTTATAATGTCCTTTTACTTCTTCTCTTTCAGTTATGTGATTCTCTATATCTTTTTCTACTTCTTTGATATAAAGTATTGAGGCGTTAATTCCCTTCTCCCATTTCTCTTTACTAGATAAATTTCTTAATGTGCCATAAGATAATTTATATTCGTAAGCTAACTCTTTTAAATCTTCTCCATATTCAAACCTTTTTCTTATCTCACTCTTTATTTTAGTAGAAACCTTATTTATCATTCTTATGACACACCTCCTATGAAAAGAATAAGTTAAGTAATAAAAATGTCATTTATGTTGCCTATTAGTTAATAAGGAAAAATAGACCAGGTTATCTAAGATATTTCTAGTTATAACCTCTCTATTTTCAAACTCTTTTATGCTATTTTTACTCTCTATAAACTTAACCACTAATTGAAATCAATGGTTAAAAATAAATTCCATCAAATAATTTAACTTTTCTAAATTATTATGATTGGAAAAACTTTTAGTTATTGTTTTAGTTTCTCTTGTTTTGTGCGGCTTATCATACTTATCAACAAGCTCAATTAAGAAGCTATAATCAAATATCCAGCACTTTTCTTCCAGGTATCTATAAACTCCTCTTTTCTCTTTCTTTCCTAACTCTTTTCCTAATTTATTAGCTTTCTTAAAAGCTATAAACTCTCTCTCTAAATTAACCTTTAAGTTTTTCTCCAAATGATGAATACCTTTTTCTATTAATCTAGTTCTTGTATTATGAATAAAAATCTCATCTATCAAAGAAAAGTTAGTTAATATTGTATTTAAACTATTATTTAACTCTTTACTCTTTGCAAAATATGAGAGTGTTTTATTTAGAAATCTCCATTCAAGTCTTGTTATATCTAACTCTACATCTAGCTTTTTAGACTCTTCTGTTTTATCATAAGCAGTTACAAGTGAAGAGCTATAGTTCCCTAATAAAGTTTCATCTTGAAACATTGAACGATAGCTTTTATTTCCTGTATATCTACTAATTTTCTTCAGATGTGGAGTTGATACAAATATCAGTTCTAAGGCTTCTTTAAGTTCTAAGAATGGCTTATTCATGTTTAAATTTATCTCTATATCTTTTATTTTTGCTTCAGATAAATTAATATCTATCCCTTTTTGCTTTAAGTCCTCTATAAGAACTAAAAGAGCTTGTTTAAGCTCATCTACTCTTGAGTTATATACATTGTGTCCATTTAAAATTTTATTAGGATTTAATCTTAAGTTTTTAAAATTAGTCTCCTTTCCATCTGCATATAATCTTGTCGTACTATCTAAGGTATAACTTGGTTCATCTAATAAAAACTTCTCTTGATAAAACTCTTCAGTTACTCTTTCAGTTATATAAAGATTACTGTTATAGCTTATTTCGAAGTTATATAGAGTTAACCAATCTATACCTATTCTAAATATCTTACTGGCATCTAAATTCACATTTATATACCTCCATTCTGCCAACCCCTTTCCCGAACCTTCCTGTAGTTTACACATTGGTTCATCCATATTTTTACTAACTAAAATGCACCAATTAATTGATACATTTTAATCAGTAGCCTACCTTTAAGTAGGCTTGTATATATCCCTCCAAAAAGTTATAATATAATTCTCAGTTACATATAACATTTTTATTAGGAGGTATTTTTATGAATAATTTTAATATTTGTATTAACGGAACATGTCATACGTCACTTCATCTTAATAACGAATCCCTAAATTTAACTGGAATACTTGATGAAAGTCTATTTTTACAAAATAATAGTCATGCCCACATTAACGGAATCGTTTGTAATAATATAAGCATTGATGAAACATCCTCTGTTACCATTAATGGAATGGTTAATGGTACTATTTATAACTATGGAAAATTAGAAGTTTATGGAACTGTTAAAAATATTAAAAATTTTGGAACTTTATTTATTTCTCCAAATGCTAAAGTTGATTCTTCACATTAATACATAATACTTCTATATTTATATTTGAACTATTTATTAGAGAGGAATCTACTTCCTCTCTAATTTTATCCTCAATATTTTTTTTGAAATTTAAATTAACTTCTTCATAATGTTCTATTTTTTCTAAAAGTTGTTTTATTAAATTTATGTCTCTTTTTAGGTCTTCTAGAGTATTTTTTTCATAAAAATTCTCTTTTTTTCTTGAAAATAATAAATGTATTTTTTTATCATCAATCATCTCTAAATTTTGAGCTATTTTTTTACTAATTTTTTTTATTTGAAGAATATTATGAGTTAGTATTTCCGTTTTAATAACTTCCATAATTGCCTCCTTTTAAATTAAATTTTAATTATTAGTAACCTAATTTTTATAGGTTACTAATAATCTCAGAATAAGAAATCTCTTTGCCATCTCTTATTAAAATCACATCTTCTTTTCCTAAGTTTATATATCTTTTTACGATTACATCTACATATCTTGGGTCTAATTCCAATGATCTATTTTTTCTTTCTAATTGGTCACAAGCCATCATAGTTGAACCTGAACCTCCAAATAAATCTAAAACCACATCTCCTTTTTTAGAACTATTCATGATTGCTCTTCCTGGAACTTCTATCGGTTTAGTTGTAGGATGAAGCTCTGACTTCTTCGGTCTTGGAATATCCCAAACATCACACTGTTTTCTGTCTTCTAGTGGATGAAGTCTTGGTGCTCCTTCTAGCCACCCATACCAAATAGGTTCATATTTTGTATGGTAATCTTTCCTTGAAAGAACTAAAGAATCTTTATTCCAGATAATTGTTGATGACCAATGATAATTGTTCTGAGCTAAAGTCAACATCATATTTCCCCATTCTTGTGCTGACATAACAACATAAGTTGGACAACCTTTCTTTGAGAACTCAGCCATTCTTGAAAATATATCAAACATAAACTTCTTAAAATCCTCTGTTCCCATGAAATCATTTAATATTGTTCTTGGTTTGTATCCTTGAGGATTATCTTCTTTTACTCCTCCGTAATTTACATTCCAAGGTGGGTCTGTAAATACTAAATCAGCTTTATCTGTTAACATTACCTTTGTTACATCTTCAACTTTTGTACTATCTCCACAAAGTAATCTATGACTACCTAGCATATATAAGTCTCCAAGTTTACTATATGGTTCTTTTTCTAAATCTACTTCTGGTGGTTCATCTTCTTTAAACTCATCAATTTCAACTTCTAAACTTCCAATATTTAAATCTTTTAGTTCTTCTATTTCAAAACCAGTTAAAGATAAATCTTTTTCATTAATTTCAATCTCTTTTAACTCCAGCTTTAACTTTTCTAAGTTAAAGCCTGTATTCATGGTTAATTTATTGTGAGCTATTATATATTGTTTTTTCTGTATCTCACTTAAGTGATTTAATCTTATTACTTCTACTTCTTCAACTCCCAATTGTTGGAGTGCAATATA
>NZ_JBOGCC010000030.1:0-22355 GCF_051656525.1 Clostridium sp.
TTTAAAGTTTATAGAATGAGTATTGGATGGAGTAGAATTTTCCCAAATGGTGATGAAAAGACTCCAAATGAAAAAGGACTTAAATTTTATGAAGATATTTTTAATGAATGTAAAAAATATGGAATTGAACCTTTAGTAACTATTACACATTTTGATTGTCCAATTCACTTAATAAAAAAATATGGAGGATGGCGTAATCGTAAAATGATAGGATTTTATGAGAATCTATGTAATGTAATTTTTAGAAGATATAAAGGTCTTGTAAAGTATTGGCTTACATTTAATGAAATAAATATGATTTTACATGCACCTTTTATGGGGGCAGGCCTTTATTTTGAAGAGGGTGAAAATAAGGAGAAGATAAAATATCAAGCAGCTCATCATGAATTAGTAGCAAGTGCGATTGCAACTAAAATAGCTCATGAAGTAGATAAAGAAAATAAGGTTGGATGTATGTTAGCTGCGGGTTCTGTATATCCATATAGTCCAAATCCAAAAGATGTATGGGAAGCTACTTGTTTAGATAGAGAAAGTTATTTCTTTATAGATGTACAATCAAGAGGGAAATATCCAAATTATGCAATTAAAAAGATGGAAAGAGAAAACATAATGCCTGTTATGGAAGAAGGAGATTTAGAAATTTTAAAGAATAATACTGTAGATTTCATATCATTATCATACTATAATAGCCGTTGTGCAAAAGCTGAAAAAGATGATGAAACAAAAGGAAATATTTTTAGTTCAGCTAAGAATCCTTATCTTGAAGAAAGTGAGTGGGGATGGCCAATAGATCCATTAGGGTTAAGAATAACTTTAAATCATATATATGATAGATATGAAAAGCCCTTATTTATAGTTGAAAATGGACTTGGTGCAAAAGATATTATAAATGAAAATGGTGAAATTGAAGATGATTATAGAATAGATTATTTAAGAAAGCATATAAAAGAAATGCGTGATGCAGTAACTTTAGATGGAGTTGAACTTTTAGGATATACAACATGGGGACCAATTGATTTAGTAAGTGCAGGGACAGGAGAAATGTCAAAAAGATACGGCTTCATATATGTAGATAGAGATGATGAAGGAAATGGAAGTTTAAAAAGAATGAAAAAGAAAAGTTTTAATTGGTATAAAAAAGTTATAGAGTCAAATGGAGAAAATCTATAGAAAATTAACAAAATTCACATAAAAAAGTAAGGATTTGAAAAAAATTCTATAATGTAATACAATAAGAGAGTAGAAGAATTGGCAATAGTTTGTAGTTGAGTAAAAGTTATTGAAAAATAACTTAGAAGAATTACAAAACTATGCCTATTTTATTTGAGAAAATTTTAGTGATTTTCTTGAGAAATAAAAAACAAAGGATTGATAAAATGAAGGCAAAAAAAATAGCAATATTACTTGGAATTGGAGCAACACTTATGGCTTCAGCACCGAATATAGTAAGTTTTGCAGACTCTATTTCCCATGTTAGTAATGTAAGTAGTGCGCATGGAGATATAATAAAAACAGGTGTGATTGATTTCAGTGATTTAAGTTACACTGACATAATGAGTGAAGGAACATGGAATTCAAATTTTGTAGGAACATTAAATAATGGGACAAGCATAAATATAGTAGGACAAAATGAAAATTGGTACGAAATACAATACAATGGTGGAACAGCATGGGTAATGAAAGATAGAGTTAATACTTTAAATGAAAAAGTATTAGGATCTGGAACTATAAGATTTAGTGAATTACCATATACTGATATAATGAGTCAAGGGACATGGAACTCAAACTTTGTAACTACTTTAAATAATGGGACAAACGTAAATATAGTTGGACAAAATGAAAATTGGTATGAGATAGAATATAATAATGGTTCAGCTTGGCAAAATGCATGGGTAATGAAATCAAGAGTTAATACGTTAATGGGGAAAACGGTAATAAAAACAGGTGTAATTGATTTTGATGAATTGAATTATACAGATATTATGATGGAACCAACATGGAATTCAAATTCAGCAGGAACCTTAAATAATGGAACTGAGGTAAATATAGTTGGGCAAAGTGGAGATTGGTATGAGATAGAGAATAATGGTGGAACAGTATGGGTAAAAAAAGAGAGAGTTAATACTTTAAATGAGAAAGTATTAGGAACAGGAACTATAAGATTTGATGATTTATCATACACAGATATAATGAGCCAAGGGACATGGAATTCAAATTCTGTAGGAACATTAAATAATGGAACAAATGTAAATATAGTAGGACAAAATGAAGATTGGTATGAGATAGAATACAATAATGGTTCAGCTTGGCAAAATGCATGGGTAATGAAATCAAGAGTTAATACATTAATGGGGACAAGCTTAATTAATACAGGGACAATTAATTTTAGTGATTTAAATTATACAGATATAATGACAGGCCCAACATGGGATTCGGGTTTTGTAGGAACATTAAATAATGGAACAAGCGTAGATATAATAGGACAAACGTCTAATTGGTATGAAATAAAATATGATGGTGGAACAGCATGGGTATTAAAAAATAGAGTAAATACATCGCATAAACCAGTACTTGGGACGGGAACTGTAAGATTTGATGATTTAGATTATACTTATGTAGTTAGTGGACCAAGTTGGAATTCTAATTACGTAGCAACACTTTATAATGGTGAAAATGTTAATATTATTGGAGAAAGTGGAAATTGGTATGAAATAGAATGTGGAAACCAAAATTCATGGATAATGAAATCTAGAGTAAATACTTTATATGGTAGTGAAAGTCCTACAAATGGAGTTATAGATTTTAAAGATTTAGGATACACAGATATAATGACTAATCCAACATGGGATTCAAATGTAATTACAACATTAAATAATGGAACGAATGTAAAAGTAGTTGGAGAGTCAAACGGATGGGACAGAATTGAATACGAAGGTGGAGAAGCTTGGGTAGTAGCAAATAGAGTTGCAACAGAAAGTGAGTGGAAACTTCAACAAGTAGAAACACCAGCTCAAAAAGCACAGCAAATAATTAATTATGGAGAACAGTTTATAGGAACACCATATGAATGGGGTGGAGAAAGTCCAAGTGGATTTGACTGTTCAGGGCTTGTACAATATGTATTTGGACATAATGGAGTTAGTCTGCCAAGAACAGCATCAGAGCAACAAGAATGTGGAACTCCAGTTGCACAAGGAGATTTACAACCAGGAGATTTAGTATTCTGGGGAGATCCTGCATATCATGTAGCAATATATATTGGAAATGGACAAATTTTAGTATCACCACATACAGGAACTACAGTAACAATAATGAACCTATACCCATATACAAACGCAAGAAGAGTACTTTAAAAGAAAAACTGCAATTGAAGCTCACCGTTTAATTGCAGTTTTTTTATTGTGAAAATAATTATATATAAAGAAATTATAATTATATATACTAAAAAATAAAGATAATATAATAAAAGTATATTATTGAGGAGTGTGAGAGGTTATGGTAAAAAAGATAGTATTAAATGAAACATCATATCATGGGGTAGGAGCAATAGAGGAAATAAAAACAGAGGTTTTAGGTAAGGGATTAAAAAAAGGATTTGTATGTTCTGATCCAGATTTAATAAAATATAATGTAACAAGTAAAGTGATATCTGTTTTAGAGAAAAATGAGCTTGTATATGATGTATATTCAAATATAAAACCAAATCCAACAATAGAAAATGTTCAAAGTGGGGTAGAAGCTTTTAAAAAGTCAGGAGCAGACTATATAATAGCAGTAGGTGGAGGTTCATCTATTGATACGGCTAAAGCTATAGGAATAATAATAAATAATCCTGAATTTTCAGATGTTAGAAGTTTAGAAGGATTATCAAATACTAAAAATAAAAGTATTCCTATTATAGCAGTACCTACAACAGCAGGAACAGCAGCAGAAGTTACAATAAATTATGTTATAACAGATGTTGAGAAAAATAGAAAATTTGTATGTGTAGACGCAAATGATATTCCATTAGTAGCAATTATAGATCCACAAATGACATACTCTATGCCAAAAGGACTTACAGCTGCAACAGGAATGGATGCATTGACACATGCAATTGAAGGATTTATAACTCAAGGGGCATGGGCAATGACTGATATGTTTCATTTAAAAGCTATAGAATTAATATCAGAAAGTTTAAGAAAAGCTGTAGAAAATGATATAGAAGGCAGAGAAAAAATGGCGTTAGGTCAGTATATAGCAGGAATGGGATTTTCAAATGTAGGATTAGGAGTAGTTCATTCTATGGCACATACGCTTGGTGCGTTATATGATACACCACATGGAATTGCAAATGCAATAATATTACCAAGAGTTATGGAGTACAATGCGGAAGCTACAGGAGACAAGTATAGATATATAGCAGTAGCTATGGGTGTGGAAAATGTAGAAAAGATGACTGAAAGTGAATATAGAATAGCAGCAATAGATGCGGTTAAAAAATTGTCTAAAGACATAGGGATTCCAGAAAATTTAAAAGATATAGTTAAAGAGGAAGACATAGAATTTTTATCAAAGTCTGCATATGATGATGCATGTAGACCAGGAAATCCAAGAGAAACATCAGTAGAAGAAATAAGAGAGCTATTTATATCTTTATTAAAATAAAAAATTATAAAATATATATTAAAAAGGACTTTTTCATAAAATGAGAAAGTCCCTTTTATATGAAAAATTATTTTGATGAATGAAATAGTGCATACTTTTTAGGTGTAAGTTTTTTAAATTTTTTAAAGGTTTTAATAAAATAGCTTGTATCATTAAAGCCACAATCAAGAGAAATATCGGTTATTGATAGACTTGATGTTAAAAGCATTTCACAAGCCATTTGGATTCGATAATAATTTAAATATTCAATGGGCGTTTTATTAGTCATCTTATGAAAAAACTTACAAAAATATTTTGGAGTCATTCCAGCAGATTTAGATAAATCTTCAAGTGTTAAAGGTTCATAATAATGATTTTCTAAGAGGGTTAATGCTTTCTTTAATTGATTTAATGATTCAGTAGAGCGATGTAAATTAGTATCAGCAATTGAGTAAAGTTTATTTTGCAAAATAAGACCAAGAATACTATATAAAAGCCCGTGAACTAATAATTCATAACCTTCATTTTTAGTTTTAATAGATTCAAATAAATTAATTAAGAATAAATCAAGAGTAGAATTGTATCCAGAAATTAGAGTGTATACTTGTTTGTTTTGTTTTATAAAGTCTTGAAGGAGTTTAGTTGAAACAGGATTATTTTTAAGTAATAAATTTATATCAAAGACAATACATTCATAAATACAATTTTTAGGTGTGCCACCGTGAATTACACCATCATGTAGAAAAACAATATCATCTTGTTTAGCTAGAAAAATTTCATCATTCAAAGTTAAAGAAAATTCACCTTCAAGAATTCTTATAAGTTCATAATGTGTATGCCAATGTAGGTTCATATTATATCGAGGATGCTCTTTAGTAATGTAATAAAATTCAATTGGAAAATCAAAAGTTCCATGTTCTTTAGTTTCTTTAAATTCAAAATATTTCATAAAAACCTCCAAATTTTAAAATTTTCTAAAAAGTGAAAATAATTACATTTTTAATCTATTATAACACAATAAAAACCTTTTCAAAAGATTTATAATCATATTAACAAATAAAAAGGGAATAAATGGAGGTAATATAAATGAGTAAAAATAGATTAATAGGTGGAAATCCAGTAATAGGAATTAGACCAACAATAGATGCAAGAAAAGGAGTATTAGATGTTAGGGGATCACTAGAAGAGCAAACTATGAATATGGCAAAGTCAGCTGCTAAACTATTAGAAGAAAATTTAAAGTATGCAAATGGTGAAAATGTAAAGGTTGTAATTGCTGATTCTACTATAGGAAGAGTTCCTGAATCTGCAGCATGTGAAGAAAAGTTTAGAAAAGAAGGAGTTGATATAACTCTTACAGTAACACCATGTTGGTGCTATGGATCAGAAACTATGGATATGAATCCAAATACAATAAAAGGTGTATGGGGATTTAATGGAACAGAAAGACCAGGAGCTGTTTATTTAGCATCAGTTCTAGCAACACATGCACAAAAAGGCTTGCCTGCATTTGGAATTTACGGACATGATGTTCAAGAGGCAGATGAGACAGAAATTCCAGAAGATGTTAAAGAAAAGTTATTAAGATTTGGAAGAGCAGCTGTAGCAGCAGCTTCAATGAGAGGAAAATCTTATTTACAAATAGGCTCTATATGTATGGGAATAGGAGGTTCAATTATAGATTCGGCATTTATGGAAGAGTATTTAGGAATGAGAGTTGAGTCTGTAGATGAAACTGAAATTATAAGAAGAATGACTGAAGAAATTTATGATAAAGATGAATTTGAGAAAGCTTTAAAATGGACTAAAGAAAAATGTATAGAAGGTTTTGATATAAATCCAGAAGGTGTACAAAAAACAAGAGAAGAGAAAGAGCAAGATTGGGAATTTGTAGTTAAGATGATGTGCATAATAAAAGATTTAATGAATGGAAATGAGAATTTACCATCAGGGTGTGAGGAAGAGAAGTTAGGACATAATGCAATAGCAGCAGGGTTCCAAGGGCAAAGACAATGGACAGATTTTTATCCAAACTGTGATTTTCCAGAAGCACTTTTAAATACATCTTTTGATTGGAATGGGGTAAGAGAGCCATATATATTAGCAACTGAAAATGATGTATTAAATGGAGTAAGTATGTTGTTTGGAAAGTTATTAACAAATACTGCACAAATTTTCTCAGATGTAAGAACTTATTGGAGTCCAGAGGCAGTTGAAAAAGCAACAGGATATAAATTAGAGGGAGTTGCAAAAGACTCAGATGGATTTATACATTTAATAAATTCAGGGGCATCATGTTTAGATGGATCAGGACAAGCTAAAGATGAGAACGGAAATGGAATGATTAAGCCTTGGTATGATGTGAATGAGAAAGATGTTGAAGATATTATAAATGCAACTACATGGAATCCAGCTAATAATGGATATTTTAAAGGTGGTGGATATTCATCAAGATTTTTAACTGAAGCTGAAATGCCAGTTACTATGTGTAGATTAAATTTAGTAAAAGGAATAGGACCAGTATTACAATTAGTAGAAGGATATACAGTAAACCTTCCAAGTGAAGTTTCAGATAAGTTATGGAAAAGAACAGATTATACATGGCCATGTACTTGGTTTGCACCAAGATTAACAGGAAATGGAGCTTTTAAATCAGCATATGATGTTATGAATAATTGGGGTGCAAATCATGGAGCAATAAGTTATGGGCATATTGGAGCTGACTTAATAACATTATGTTCAATGTTAAGAATTCCAGTTAGTATGCATAATGTAGAAGAAAATAATATATTTAGACCAGCTGCTTGGAATGCATTTGGAATGGATAAAGAAGGACAAGATTATAGAGCATGTAATGTTTATGGACCAATGTATAGATAAGGTTTATTAGGTGAAAGTATGGAGAGTAAGAAGATAAAAAAACAAGTATTAGCATTTGATTTTGGTGGTTCAAGTGGAAGAGTTGTTCTTGGAAGATTTGATGGAAGAAATATTGAAATGAAGGAGATTCATAGATTTGATAATTCACCAGTCATAATGAGAAAAACTATGTATTGGGATGTTTTAAGATTATTTTTAGAAATAAAAAATGGATTAGTGAAGGCTAAAGAATATGGAGAAATAGATAGTATAGGAATTGATACATGGGGAGTTGATTTTGCACTATTAGATAAAAATGGAGATATTTTAGAAAATCCTATTCACTATAGAGATAATAGAACTGTAGGAATGATTGAAGAAAGTTTTAAAAAAATAGATAGAGAAGATTTTTATAAGATAACAGGAAATCAATTCATGGAAATTAATACAGCTTTTCAATTACTTTCATTAAAAGAAAATAGGGGGTATCTGCTTGAAAGAGCAGATACAATGCTCCTAATTCCAGATTTATTTAATTATTTACTAACTGGTGTAAAAGTTACAGAAATGTCTATAGCTTCAACGACTCAGTTATTTGATGCAAATAAAAGAATTTGGTCAGAAGAGGTAATTAGAAAGTTAGGATTACCAAGAAAGATATTCACTAATATAGTTCAAAGTGGAAGGAAGATTGGAGAGATATCAAAAGAAATTGTAGAAGAGCTACAAATTAGTAAAAGCAATGTTATAGCAGTTGCAAGTCATGATACTCAAAGCGCAATGATGGCAGTGCCTAGTGAGGAAAAAGATTTTATATTTTTAAGCTGTGGAACATGGTCACTTTTAGGAACAGAACTTGATAATCCAATTATAAATGAAGTATCAAGTTTATATAATGTTACAAATGAAAGTGGGTATGGACAAAGTGTATCATTTTTAAAAAATATTATTGGATTATGGTTAATACAAGAAAGTAAAAGACAGTGGGAAAAAGAAGGAATAGAGTACAGTTATGGAGAATTGGAAGAAATGGCAAAGGAAACAGAGAAGTTTAAATGCTTTATAGATCCAGATGATCCTATTTTTGTGCAAGCAGGCGATATTCCATCAAGAATTAGAGAGTATTGTATAAAAACAAATCAGTGTAAGCCAGAAACAATAGGTGAAATTGTAAGATGTATAAATGAAAGTTTAGCATTAAAGTATAGAATAGCATTAGAAGAAATAGAAGAATGTACTAAGAAAAATTATAGCAGTATATATCTAGTTGGTGGTGGAGCAAAGAGTAAAATGCTTTGCCAAATGACAGCAAATGCTTGTGGGTGTAAAGTAATTGCAGGACCAGAAGAAGGAACTGTAATTGGAAATATTGGAACGCAGTTATTAGCAAGTAAGGATATAGAAAATATACAAGATTTAAGAAAAATAATAAAAGAATCAGAAATAATAAAAGAGTATATAGAAGAGGAAAAAGAAGAGTGGAACTTAGAGTTTGAAAAATATAAAAATATTATTAAAAAGAAGGTGAAGGTAGAATGTTAAAAAATATTCCTAAAATTTTATCACCAGAATTATTAAAAGTTTTATGTGAAATGGGACATGGAGATCAAATTGTACTAGCAGATGGTAATTTTCCAGCAGAAAGTATGGGGAAAAAATGTATTGTAATTAGATATGATGGGCAAGAAATTCCTAAATTATTAGAAGCTATTTTAGAAGTATTGCCTTTAGATACCTATGTAGAAAAGCCAGTAAAATTAATGGAATTAGTAAAGGGAGATACTGTGAAAACACCTATATGGGATGTTTATAAAGAGATAATAAGTAAAAATGATTTAAGAAAAGATAAAGTAGTGGAAAATATAGATAGATTTAAATTTTATGATGATGCAAAAAAAGCATATGCAATAATAGCAACAGGTGAAAAAGCTTTATATGCAAATATTATATTACAAAAGGGTGTAGTAATAGATTAAAAGGAGAAGTGAAATGAGAGAATTAAATTATATGGAATTAAGAGAGCAGATATGTGATGTTTGCCATAAAATGTGGCAACAAGGATGGGTAGCTGCAAATGATGGAAATGTAAGCGTAAAATTAGATGATGGAACATTTTTAGCAACACCAACTGGTATAAGTAAAAGTTTTATTACACCAGAAAAATTAGTTCATATAGATGAAAATGGAAATGTTTTAGATGGAGAAGAAGGAGCAAAACCATCATCAGAAATAAAAATGCATTTAAGATGCTATAAAGAGAGGGAAGATGTTAAATCAGTTGTACACGCACATCCACCAACAGCAACGGGATTTGCAGTAGCGCATTTAGATTTAGATAGATATACAATGATAGAAACTGTAATAGCAATAGGTGCAATTCCAGTAACACCATATGGAACACCTTCAACTTATGAAGTACCAGATTCAATTGCGCCATATTTACAAGAACATGATGTATTACTTTTAGAGAATCATGGAGCATTGGCTGTGGGAACTGATTTAATTAATGCATATTACAGAATGGAGACTTTAGAATTATATGCAAAAATAAGTTTAGTGGCACATTTATTAGGTGGAGAAAAAGAAATTGAAAGAAAAAATATAGATAGATTAATAGGTATGAGAGATGGTTATGGTGTAACAGGAAAACATCCAGGATTTAAAAGATATAGAAAAGAAGAGAAAGAAATGTAGAGGGAGAGAGGAGTATGGAAAGCAAGACAACAGAGAAAAAAGGTACATCAAAAAAAGAGAAAGATTTTAGTATTATTCCTAAAAGGTATAGATTACATTTTGTAATGTTAGTATCCTGCTTCATTTTATGGGGACTGTTAAATAATATGACAGATAACTTAGTACCAGCCTTTGGAAAGATTTTTATGTTAGAAGCTGCTGATGCATCATTAACACAAGTTGCTTTTTATGGATCATATGCTGTACTTGCATTACCAGCAGCAATTTTAATAAAAAAATATTCATATAGACATGGAGTATTAGTAGGTCTTGGACTATATATAATTGGAGCAATGGGATATATTCCAGCTGCAATGACTCAAAATTTCAATCTATTCTTGGCATCAGTATTTGTATTAGCTGGAGGATTATCAATATTAGAGACTACATGTAATCCATATGTTTTATCATTAGGGGATGAAGAAACAAGTGTAAGAAGATTAAACTTAGCACAAGCATTTAATCCTTTAGGATCACTACTTGGAATTATAATGGCAAAATTCTTTATATTAAGTAACTTAAATCCTGCAACATATGAAGAGAGAGTTTCTATGTCAAGCGAGGCATTAAGTGCAATACAAGCGAAAGAATTATTATGGGTATGTATACCTTATGTAGGATTAGTTTTAATAGCAGTTGTAATTTGGTTTTTCTTTAAGAGAAGTAAGGATTCAGAAAAAGATAATTCAGGAAGTCTTGATATAGTACAATCAATAAAGAAACTTATAAAAATTCCAAGATATGCGTTTGGAGTTGTAGCACAATTTTTCTATGTTGGTGTTCAAATAGCGGTATGGACATGGACAATAGGTTATGTAATGACAACAAAGGGAATAGATGAAGCAGCAGCATCACAATATTATTTAATAGCTATAGTTGGATTTATTGCTTGTCGTTGGTTATGTACAGCACTTATGAAATATTTTGATCCAGCTAAAATGATGGCAGTATTTGCAATTGGTGGAATAGTATTTAGTCTTGGAACAATATACTTACCAACAGATCTTTCAGTATGGTCATTAGTTGCAATTTCAGCATGTATGTCATTAATGTTCCCAACAATATATGGTATAGCACTTACAGACTTAGGGAAAGAAGTAAAAGTAGGAGCAGCAGGGCTTATTATGGCAATATTAGGTGGAGCAGTAATAACTCCGATAATGGGAAAACTTATAGATACAGGCTCATTATCATCAATGGTACCATCATTTACAGGAGCAGAAGCTGCAGTAAGATCAGCATTTATAATTCCAATAATTTGTTTTGCAGTAGTTTTAATTTACTCAATTTGTTATAGAAAAAAGAAATCTAATTAAAGAAAATGAGCTGTTTCAGAAAGAAGCAGCTTATTTTTTATTATGAAATTGGTATGAGTATTTTAAAGAAGAATAAAAAAATAGGGAGATATAAAAATATCTCTCCCTAAGTTAATTATATCATAAAAAGAGTGGGGAATAGTAGACTGTTTATTTATAGTGGAGAGTGCTAAAATGAGATACAATATTAAAGTTTTATAAAGGAGTGTGCTTTAGATGATATATACATATAGTTTTGAGGAGTGTAATAAAAGAAGTTTAGTTGGAGGTAAGGGATTAAACTTAGGAAAGCTTTATAGAACCGAGGGAGTAAATGTACCAGATGGATTTTGTGTATCAACAAATGTTTTTTTAGAACTTATTAAAGAGGCTAAAGTAGAAACATTATTAAAGGATTTAGATTCAATAAGAATTGAAGAAACTGATAAAATAAGAGACTTTAGTAGTAATATTCGTGAAAGCATAGAGAAGGCAATTTTATCTAAGGAGATTATAGATGAAATTATTAAGAGAATTATTAGTTTAGGAAGTGAAGAAGCATATGTAATAAGATCTAGTGCAACAACGGAAGATTCAAGTTTTGCATCATTTGCAGGCCAACAGGACTCCTATTTAAATGTTATTGGAGTAGATAGTATTTTAGAAAATTTGAAAAAGTGCTTTGCATCAGTTTTTAGTGAGAGAGCAATTAGCTATTGTATAAAGAATAAGATTAAAAGTAGTTCTATAAATATGGCTGTCGTTATACAAAAAATGATTTCATCTGAAATATCAGGCGTAGCTTTTACACAAGACCCAACTACAAATAAAGAAAATGTAGTAGTTATAAATGCAAGTTTTGGAATGGGGGAAGCTATTGCTGAAGGTTTAGTTACTCCAGATTTATATAAAATAGAGAGAAATATTATCAAAGAGAAACTTATTTCAACTAAGAAAATTGCTATTTATCCTAAGAAAAATGGTGGAGTTTTTAAAAAAGATATAGAAGAAAAAAAACAAGTTTTAAGTGAAGCTGAAATATTAGAGATTAATAGTATTGCAAAGAAGATTGAAGATTTATTTAAAGAGCCACAAGATATTGAATGGTGTATAGAAGATAAAAAAATATATATAGTTCAATCAAGACCAATTACAACAATATATCCAACTCCCAAAATGGATGATAATAAAAAACATTTATATATATCAGTAGCACATCAACAAATGATGACAGATGCAATGAAACCACTTGGATTATCATTATTTAGATTAACAGCAGTTAGACCAATGTATGAAGCTGGTGGAAGATTATTTGTTGATATTTATGATGGATTATCATCACCTAAAATGAGAAATCTTTTAATAAAGAACTTAGGAGATTCAGAACCTCTTATAAAAGATGCACTTCAAACAATAGTTAATAGGGGAGACTTTATAGAAAATGTAGAGGAAAGTTATAAAGAGGAGCCTGTTAAAGAGATAGAGTATAGAGAGTTTAAACCATTGATTAATGGTGATGAAGAGTTAGTTTTAAAGCTTATTGAAAAGACAAATAATTCAATAGAAGTATTAAAGAAAGATATTCAAGATAAAACAGGTGATGAATTAATTAAATTTATAGAGGATGATATTAATACATTAAAAAAACTTATAACTGATAAGGAAAGTTCAGCTATAATTATGACTGGAATGAATGCAACAAATTGGTTAAATGAAATGATTGAGATGTGGCTTGGTGAGAAAAATGTAGCAGATATATTATCACAGTCAGTAAAAAATAATATTACATCAGAGATGGGTATTTCTTTAATGAATATCTCAGATATGATTAGACCACATGCAAATATAATTTCGTTTTTAGAAAATACTAAAGAAAATAATTTTTTAGAAGGAATAGAAGAATTTGATGATGGTAAAAAAATAAAACTAGAGATTTCTAAATATCTTAATAAATATGGAATGAGATGTGTTGGAGAGATTGATATAACAAGAACTAGGTGGAGTGAAAATCCTAATATGCTTATTCCTATGATTCTAAATAATATTAGAAACTTTTCAAAAAATGAAGGAAAGAGAAAATTTGATGAAGGCTTAGAGAGAGCTAATAATAAGAAGGAAGATATTCTAAGAGAACTTAGAAATCTTCCAGAGGGTGAAGAAAAGGCTAGGGAAGTAGAATTTGTAATTAATTTAATGAGAAATATTATAGGATATAGAGAATACCCTAAGTATGGAATAATAAATAGATACTTTATTTATAAGAAAAGTTTATTAAAAGAGGCTAATAAATTAGTTTCAGATAAAGTTATAGAAAATAAAGAGGATATATACTATCTTACATTTGGGCAATTAAAAGATGTAATAAAAAATAAAGAGGTAAATAAAGATATTATAAAAAAAGCTAAAGAAGATTATAAGAAATATGAAGGCCTAAGAGTACCACGTGTTATGACTTCAGAGGGAGAAATAATTGAAGGAAAATATAAAGGGAAATTAAGTGAGAAGAATATTAAAGGATTATCAGTTTCTAAAGGGATTGTTGAAGGAATTGCAAAGATTATACTAGATATTAAAGATTTAAAAATAGAAAAGGGAGATATATTAATAACACCTTTTGTAGATCCAAGTTGGACACCGGCATTTATAGCAGCATCAGGAATAGTTACAGAAGTTGGAGGACTTATGACTCATGGAGCGGTTATTGCTAGAGAGTATGGTATTCCAACTATTGTTAGTGTAGAGAATGCAACTAAGCTAATAAAAAATGGTCAAAGAATTTGTGTAAATGCAACAGAAGGATATATTGATATACTAGAATAATATAAGGTTTATAATTTGAAGTAATAACCACAGTAGGATTTTAATTTCTATTGTGGTTATTTTAATTGAGTTTTTCTTTAAACATGCTATCAAATAGTCTATTTTTAATATCTCATAAATTATTTTTTTATTTTTATTTGACATTATCACTAATTAGTGATAAATTAAATACATGGAAAACAAATTTGATACAAATAATAATTTAAATTTAAAAGCATTAATAGCATTAACAAGAGCAGAGCAAAAGGTTCATCAGAAAGAATATGTAACTATAAAGGAGAGTGGACTTACTGTATCACAGTTTGGTGTTTTAGAAGTTTTGTATCACAAAGGTGATTTAAAAATATGTGATATTATTGAGAAAATTCTAGGAACTTCAGGGAATATTACTGTTGTTATAAAAAATTTGGAGAAAGATGGGCTTGTTGAAAAGTGTGTTGATGAAGAAGATAGAAGAGCAGTTTTTATTAGTATAACTGAAAAGGGAAGAAAAATAATTGAGGATATGTTTCCAAAGCATGTTGAAAATATAAATAATATTTTTTCAGTTCTTACAGATGAGGAAAAGAAAATGCTAATAAAAATAGGTTTAAAATTAAGAAAATAAAAAAAGAAAATTTTTTTTAAATAAATATCACTAATTAGTGATAAAGGAGTGTAAGATTATGTTAAGAAAAATAGATAATAAAGATATGGGAAAAAGTAATTTAGGATGGCTTAGAAGTTCATTTCATTTCTCATTTGCAGAGTACTGGAATCCATACAATTTAAATTTTGGAAAGCTTAGAGTTTTAAATGATGATTTAGTAGAGCCAGGTACAGGTTTTGATACACATCCACATGAAAATATGGAGATTGTTTCATATATTGTTTCAGGAGAAATATCTCATGGAGATAGCATGGGAAATGAGAGAAGCCTTGGACGTGGAAATGTTCAATATATGAGTGCAGGAACAGGAGTTTTACATAGTGAACATAATTATGGAAATGAAATGTTAAGACTTTTACAGATTTGGATTTACCCAGATAAAAAAGGATATACACCAAATTATGGAGACTTTAAATTTGATTGGAGCTTAAGAGAAAATAAATGGCTTAATATAGTTTCAGGAAAAGATGGAGATGCACAAATAAAAATAAATCAAGATGTAAATATCTATGTATTAGAATTAGACAAAGATAAAGAAATTGAATTTAAAGTTGGAGTAGGAAGACAGGCATATTTAGTACAAATTGAAGGTGTAGGAGATATAAATGGTGTTCACTTATATGAAAGAGATGCTCTAGAAATTGTAGAAGAAGATATTAAAATTAAGGCAGAAGAAAAATCTCATTATATAGTATTAGAAATGAAGAAAGAGTAAAATTTTTATGTACATATCACTAATTAGTGAAAAAGTAGTAAAATTATAGGTGAAGATAATGATAAAAAGAATAATGAAATATTTTTAAAATAATGGGAAAGAGGAAATTGATATGAAAAAAGTATTATATATAACAGCAAACCCTAAAGAAGAAAGTAAATCATTTGGATTACAAGTAGGAAGAAAATTTATTGAAGAGTATAAAAAGGAGAATCCACAAGATAAAGTTACTGAAATAGAAGTTTATGATGCTAATGTACCTTTAATAGATAGAGATATTTTAGCAGCATGGGATAAACTTGCAAATGGTGTTGATTTTTCAAAACTAACTAAAGATGAGCAAGATAAAATTACTAGATTTAATGAATTTACAGAGCAATTTGTGGAGGCAGATAAATATGTATTTGTAACACCAATGTGGAATTTAGGTCTTCCAGCTATGATGAAGGCGTATTTAGATACAGCAGTAGTTGCAGGAAAAACATTTAAATATACAGCAAATGGTCCAGTTGGATTATTAGAAGGGAAAAAAGCAATGCACATTCATGCAACTGGTGGAGTATATTCAGTAGAGCCAGGAAAGTCAGTAGAACATAGTGCAAGTTACCTTCAAACTATCATGAACTTTATAGGAGTACAAGATAATAAAACTATTTTTGTTGAAGGAATGGCATATGCACCTGAAAAAGCAGAAGAAATAAAAGATAAGGCTATAGAAAAAGCAGTTAATGAAGCTAAAAACTTTTAATTTCTAAAAATGAAAGTAGTATAATGAATTTAAAATTAAATAAAACTTTTATCTAAGAATGTTGGAGGGACTGGCTCAGTGAAACCTAGCAACAGCTGAAGTTTTCAGAATTGTGCTAAATCCTGCAGGAATTTATCCTGAAAGATAAGAGAGTTTAAAGTGAAAATATAATAATGTATTTTAAGCTATTTCTTTGTGATTAAAGCAAGGGAATAGCTTTTATTTTATTTAAGGTAAAGGGGGAGAAGATATAAGAAAAGAAAAAGAAATAACACAAGAAGAGTTAGCAAGTGTACTAGAAGTATCAATATAAACTATTAGTTCATTAGAAAAAGGAAGGTATAATCCTTCAATTATTCTTGCATTTAAAATTGCAAGATACTTTAATCTATCAATAGAAGATATATTTATTTATGAGGAGGAATAGATTATGATAAGTATAAAGAAATATAACAATGAATTTTAAATTTAATTTAGAAGATTTTATACTTTTTTTATAATTAGATTATTAGATTTTTATATATGCATTTTATAATAGACTCATAGGAAAGAACAAAATAAATTCTTAGGAGGAATGTAAAATGAATAAATTAGAAGTATTATATAGAATGTCAAAAACAATGAAAGAGAAAAATGTTATTAAAGGGAATGTATCAGTTGTAGGTGAAAATGCTCAAGGTGAATTCTTAAAAGGAACTAATAATTTCTGTAAGGATATAGAAAATAGAAAAATGAGTGTTGATGCAAATATAATGGTTAATACAGAGGAATTACAAGTAAGTAAGCAAATTAAAAAAGATTTAGATTTTGAAAAGATGAAAGGTCATCACCATCACCACCATCATCATGGAGAGGGATGTAAAAGAAAATGTAAGGGGAATAAATTTGCTAAGTTAGAAGTATTATTTAAAGTATTAAATGATATGGAACTTACTGAAAATGATAATGAAAAAATTATAGAAGTAGATGTTAAAGAAATCTTAATGAAGAAAATTGAAAAAATGAAAGAAATGCATAAAAACATGGAAGGTAAAGGATGTAAAATTGAAGACATTGAATGTGAAGATTTAAAAGAAATGTTTAAAATTAAGCATGCTATATTTAATGAGTTATGTAAAGATGGATGTAACTGTGATAAAGTTATCTTAAAATTAACTATGAACAAAGACTTTGAAATAACAAATGTAGAAGTTAAAGGAACTGGAAGTAAAAATATACATGTGAATGTAAGCTTAAGTTACTAGAATATATTAAGAGAAATAGGCTATATCAATGATATAGCCTATTTTTTATGCTAAGATAAATATAATTAAATTTAAAGGGAGGAAAAGATGAAAGAACATAGAGGGCGTGGAAAAGAACAATGCAGGAATTTTCGTGAAGGAATGAAAAGACATAATAAAATGATGCATGAAGATAGAAGAAATATTCATAGAAGAATAAATGAGTTATTCTTTTTAAGCAAGTATATAAGAATTTTTAAAAGTGTAACACTTATTGTTACTCTAGTTATAATATTATTTTTATTAAAAATTATTGGATTTAAAATAGCAACTGTAGTAATTG
This sequence comes from Clostridium sp., assembly GCF_051656525.1. Taxonomy (GTDB): domain Bacteria; phylum Bacillota; class Clostridia; order Clostridiales; family Clostridiaceae; genus Clostridium. The sequence continues at coordinate 18,012 of NZ_JBOGCC010000030.1, forward strand.
TTATAATATTACTATTAAATGAAATTACAATAATTTATATGATTTCAAGAATGGAAAGAAGATTTATAACTCCTATGGGAAAACTTCAACAAGGAGTTAGGAAAATTGCAGAGGGAGATTATACAGTAAGACTTAAATCAACAGAGAAAAATGAAGTTGAGCTTCTAACAAAAGAGTTCAATAAAATGGCGGAAAGACTTGAAGATGGAGAAAAAATAAAAAAGGAATATGAAGAAAATAGAAAATTTTTAATAACTAATATAAGTCATGATTTAAAGACTCCAATTACAAGTATAAATGGATATGTTGAAGGACTTTTAGAAGGTGTTGTTAAAGAAGAGAATGTTGAAAATTATTTAAAGGTAATAAAAACTAATGCAGAGTATATGAATAGGCTGATAGATGATTTATTTTTATTTTCAAAGCTTGATATGCAAAAAATAGAGTTTATTTTTAGCAAAACAAATATTAAACTATATTTAGAGGATATAGTTGAAGAGTTTTATTTTATATTAGAGGAGAAGAAAATAAAATGTACTTATGTTTTTGATATTCCAGAGAATATGTATGTAAATATTGATGGAAAAAGACTATATAGAGCTTTAAGAAATATTTTAGATAATGGGATTAAGTATGGAAGAGGAAAAGAAGATTTAGAAATTGAAATAAGTCTTTATAATGATTTTGATAATGTTTTTATAGAAATTACAGACAATGGATATGGAATAGAAAAAGATCAGGTAGATAAAATTTTCAAAAGATTCTATAGAGTAGATAAAGAAAGAACAAAAGATTTTAACAGTACAGGGCTTGGTCTTGCAATAACAAAAGAAATTATAGATGCACATAATGGTGAAATTTATGTAAGTAGTGAAGTGAATGTAGGAACAAGTTTTACAATAAAACTACCTATATATAAGGAGGGTGAAAAGAATGGAAAATAAGATTCTTATAATAGAAGATGATTTAAATATAGCAGAGCTTGAAAAAGACTATTTAGAAATGAATGGATATAAAGTAGAAGTAGTTAATGATGGTGCAATAGGACTTAAAAAAGCAATGCTTGGAGTATATGACTTAATAGTAATAGATTTAATGCTTCCTAATAAAAGCGGATTTGAAATTGTAAAAGAAATAAGAAAAAGTTTTGAAGTTCCTATAATAATAGTTTCAGCAAGAACTGAAGATATAGATAAAATAAAGGGATTTGGATATGGAGCAGATGATTATTTAACAAAACCCTTTAGCCCAAATGAACTTGTAGCAAGAGTAAAATCACATATTTTAAGATATGAAAGACTTATGGGGAAAAAATCAAATCATGAAATAATAAGTATAAAGGGATTAGAAATTCATAGAGACTCTCATAAAGTTTATGTAGATGGAAAAGAAATCATAATGACAACAAAAGAATATGAATTGTTAGTATTCTTAGCATCAAATCCTAATATAGTTTTTACAAAAGAACAACTTTTAGAAAATATATGGGATGAAAACTATTTTGGAGATACTGCAACAATAGCAGTGCATATACAAAAGCTTAGAAAGAAAATAGAAAAAGATACTTCAAACCCAGAATATATAGAGACTATTTGGGGTTCAGGTTATAGATTTAATAGTATTTAAGGGGTGCTTTTTAGCACCCCTTAAATTATAAGATTTTTATTTGATTTTATGTTTTCTAAAAAAATTAATTTTTATTAGAATACAAAGAGATAGAAGTAAAGCTAAATAGAAAATAATTAAATTTGTATCAGAAGTGAATGGACTAGTAGTATTAGTATTAAGATTGCTATTAGTATTGATGTACCAGTTATTACTATTAGTATTATCAGTTAAATTATTTCCATTAGTATTAGAGCTATTGTTATTACCTGAGTTATTATTAGAGCCGTTATTATTATTATTATTATTATTATTATTAGTATCTGGCATCTTTTTGTTAGCAAAGCCAAGTGGAATATCTAATGAGGTTTCATTGATAGTAAATTTATAAGGTGTACTATCAAGTATATATCCTAGAGGAGCCTTAATTTCTTTAACTGAGTAATTTCCCCAAGGAAGATTAGATATACTACAAAGACCATTTTTATCAGAAGTTATTGTTTCTTTAAAGTTATTTGGACCAGTAATTTCGAAAACAGCACCTTCTAAAGGAGTTTTTAAAGAGGAATCAGTTTTAAGAATTTCTAAAGAACCAGATAATCTCTTATTAGTAAAGGAAAGTTTAGAAGATAGAGAAGTCTGATTAATATTAAATTCTTGAGCAGTAGTATCAATTTCATAACCTAAAGGAGCTTTAATTTCTTTAACAGAATAAGTACCCCAAGGAAGATTAGGTATACTGCAGAGACCATTTTTATCAGAAGTTATTGTTTGTTTAAAGTTATTTGGACCAGTAACTTCAAAACTAGCACCTTTTAAAGGCGTTTTTGAAGAAGAGTCAATTTTAAGAATTTCTAAAGAACCAGATAATCTCTTATTAGTAAAAGAAAGTTTAGAAGATAGAGAAGTCTGATTAATATTAAATTCTTGAGCAGTAGTATTAAGGTCATAGCCTAAAGGAGCTTTAATTTCTTTAACAGAATAAGTACCCCAAGGAAGGTTAGAAATATTACAAAGACCATTTTTATTAGAAGTTATTGTTTGTTTAAAGTCATTTGGACCAGTGACTTGAAAAACAGCACCTTCTAAAGGTAACTTTGAAGAAAAATCAGTTTTAAGAATTTCTAAACTTCCAAGTATAGGCTCGTCATATATAGTTGGTAAGGTTATAACTGTTCCTAAGTTATCAGTTGTTATAGTGAAATTAGTTTTTTCATCACTTAATTTATATCCAGTAGGAGGTGTAAGTTCTTTTAAGTAATAATTTCCTACAGTATCTAATGAGCCTTCTAATATACCATTAGAATCAGAAGTTATCTCATATAAAAGAGTATTATCCTCTGAGTAAACTCCATATACAGCATCTTTTAAAACAGTATCTTTAGAATTTTTATCAGCTTTTATTGCTTTGAAGGATACACCTTTTTTAATTTTTACGGTATTAGTTGGTACTTCATTTATAATGGCAGTATTTGAAATAGTATTACCGGGCTTAATGTTTTTAAAATCAGTACTAATTGTAAAAGTGTATGAAATAGGTTTTTCTAAAGTGCCAATAACAGGAGCTGTATTTGTTATTTTCAAATTATTTTTATCAATAGAATATGAAAACTCAGGAGGAACTTCAATACTATCTATTTTAACTAATGGATCAATAGTATCTGTAATATTTAAATAATTTGTAGGAAAAGCTCCATAAGATTTTACTGTAATTGAATAAGTCACTTTTTGATCATTAGAATTATTAGTTAAGATTGATTTATCAGCAGACTTTCTTACACTAATAAGTCCAGCATCGGAACTAAAATTTATAGTAGCTGAGTTTGTAGCAGAATGTGATGCAACAGTACTAGAAACAGAGTTAACGATTTTATCAGAGATTTCTATTATTTTTGTATTATAAGAGATTGTATAAGAAGAATTTGATTCCCTTAAAACTTCAAATGTTAGTGTATTAGTTTTTGAATTAGCAGTAAGTTTTGCAATAGGATTAGGAACATTTTGAATAGTTTTTGAATTTCCATCAGCATCAATCCAATATACTTCTATTCCACCAGGAGGAAAAATTCCACCAGGCCCCATAGCAATGGCGTTAATTTTAGCGTAGCTATCAGTATCTAAAATAAGTTGAGATGGAAGCTCATCAATAACAGTTGAACCAACGGGAAGATTTAAATTTTGTGAGTTAATATTTAAAGTATAGTTTTTAATATTACCAATATTATTAAAAGTAGAACCATTTGAAACTGTCTTATCCGTTAGAGTTTTTATGTTATCAGGTGTTACTTCGGAGCCCGTATCTGAATTTAGAATAACTGTAGCTGTAGATGTACCATTACCTAATGTAGCAGTATTTGTTCTAGTCCAAACCAAATGACCTTGAGGGTCAGGCATGGCATCATAAGTAATAGTATAAACATTGCCAACAGGGAAATCTTTAATAGTAGTGATTGTACTATCTGAAGTATTAGAAATACTAATTAAATCTTTAAATTGAGATGTAACATCCTCATTTTGAGAATTTACTATTTTAATAGTATTTTCTAATAATTTAATGCCAGTTTGCATTGTATCAGTATATGTTTTGGGAGTAGTCATATCTGTAGTATCAACAATAACTTTATATCTTAGAGGATTGTTGATTTGTTCCTGTTTTACGGGAAAAGTAGGCATTCCATTAACAGTTTTAGCTATATTTACATTTTCAGGAGCAGAATATTTAATAGTTGTAGAATTTTC
>NZ_JBOGCC010000031.1:0-1104 GCF_051656525.1 Clostridium sp.
AAACTCTTCTCTAATTTCTTCCTTGGATTTTTTGTTGAATTTATCTTTGTTTTGCTTTGTTGATTCAAGTATTAGATTCAAACAATTTAATTTTTCCTCATCAATAACTTCTTTTCCTTTCTCTTTATTTATAGTTTCAGTTATTCTTGAAAGCTCTTCTTCATAACTTCTACTACCATAATCAAAATCTAAACAAATAATATCTCTTGTGCTAATATCTTTGTATGAATTTAATCCGTTCCTTTCTAAAAATATTGAAAACAGACTATTATTAAATACTGCATCATTACTTTCATATGTGTTCCTAACTCCTAAATTGTAGCCATATAAAGAACCTGCTTTTATTGTTTTAATCTTTAACCCATTTTTACTCATAAATTTTCCTCCAAAATTATATCAAATTTTTAATTTCTTCGATTATATGATATGAAGCTGAATCACAATAATTATTGAAATCAATTTCTTTAAAATACATTAGTTCTTTCTTATAGTAAGAATTTAATCTTTTCCCAAACTTGGATCTGTATTTTGATTTTTCTGATTGACTTGGATTGTAACAATACTTTCTAAATACAAAAATCTTATTTTCTCTTATTTCAAATATTCTTTTCTTTCCTCTTTTGTTCTTTAAATCAGTAGAAATATAGTTTTCACAACCAAGTTCGTCTGCTTCAATTATTTTCAATATTGGTTCAAACTCTTTTAGTATATTTCTTTTAACAAGAGAAATAACTTCATCCTTATTTGATATAGCAGTATCAATATCCAAGTAAATACTTTTTCTAGGCTTAAAAACACCTTCTTCAATGCCTATATTTAATATATTCATAACTTCTATACCGTTTGAATTTCCATAGAAAAATGAATCGCCCTCTAATAGTCCCGTTTTTGAATTTAGATAATAATGACCATGTTTTTGTATCACTCTATTTGTTTTGTGATATTTATCCTTTCCAAGAATCCAAATATCAAAGATATCATTGTTTTGATATTGCTCTCTTCTTTTAAGATATTCAGTTGCTATTGGAGTGCATTGAAATTCAATTACGTATCTTTTCCCCTTTTGCTCAAAATAAATGTCAGGTCTTTGGTTCGATTCCTCTA
>NZ_JBOGCC010000032.1:0-1080 GCF_051656525.1 Clostridium sp.
GAAAGTATGCGTGGGTTATGGATAAAATTTTTTTGTTCTATCCCTCATGCAGTCACCTTCAATAACAATAAACGTGACAAGCTTTTTTTTTGGCGTAGAAGTTTCCAGAGCATTCCAAATATAAAAAACAGACATGTTGTTGATAAACATCTGGATCTCCTTCGGAGCATAGGGATAAAACCAACTAGCATTTCAAAAAAAATGTCATTGAAAACAGATAATAACTTTGATGACCTAATAACATGCTTAGACATTGGAATAGAAAAAAACGATTACATACTTATTCATCCAACCTCTAGATGGATGTTTAAGTGCTGGCCAGCAGAAAGTTTTGCAAAGCTAATCGATAAAATAGGAGCTCATGGCCAAAAAATCGTTGTATCCTCATCTCCTGATGAAAAAGAACTTAAGTTCATAGCTGAAATAGAAAAACAAACAAACCTAAGTTTTATTAATATCTCAGGTAAAACATCACTAAAACAACTATCAGAGTTAATCAATCACGCGTCTATGCTCATCACTGTAGACTCAGTACCAATGCATATTGCGTCTGCAGTTAACACCCCAGTAATAGCAATATTTGGCCCTAGCGGTGAAAATGAATGGGGACCATGGATGGTAGATAATATCGTGATAAAAAGTGAACAACATCCGTGCAGACCATGTGGGAAAGATGGGTGTGGAAGAAGTAAAGTTAGTGACTGCCTAACTGAAATCAGTGTGCAAACTGTACTCAATGCCTATTACCGCTTGGAGAAAAAATGAAAAAAATTAACCTCGCCATAGTCAGGCAGAAATACAGATCTGATGGAGGAGCAGAGCGATTTATAGAAAGAGCTCTTCAATCAATTGAAAAAAAAACAAATCTAGATATTTCCATCATCACCAGAAAGTGGAGTGGAGAGAAATCTAAAAAAATAAAAGAGATTATTTGTAACCCGACATATATCTCAAGAATAGGTAGGGAAGCTAGCTTTTCACGAGAAGCATCACGACTATTCCATCAGTTTGATTTAGTTCAAAGCCATGAGAGAATACCTGGCTGCCATATATATCGAGCTGGAGATGGCGTCCATAAAG
>NZ_JBOGCC010000033.1:0-7822 GCF_051656525.1 Clostridium sp.
CCTTTTTCTAGTAGCTTTATTTTTTCTTCATCTATTTTTCCTAATGACAATAGTAAGTATGTCTTTTTTATTTCTTTATTAGGGTGCATTATTTCGTGTTCAAATTCTCCATCGTTTGTGAATAGGAGTAATCCTTCTGTATCTTTATCTAATCTTCCTACATGGAACAATCCTTTTCTTTCTTCTTCCTTGAATAATTCAAATACTGTTTTATCTTTATCATCACTTTTTGCAGTAATATATCCTTTTGGTTTATTTAATATGTAATATTTATTTTCTGCTTTTTCTACTCTTTTTCCCTTATATAATATAATGTCTTTTTCTTCATCTATCTCTATTGCTGGAATATTTATAATTTCATTATTAACTTTTACATCTCCAGCCTTTATATATTCTCTAACTTCTTTTCTTTTTCCTACACCAGCCATTGCTAAAAACTTGTCTAATCTCATGTTTTTTCTCCTTAAAAAATTCCAATTTATATCTTTACTTTTCTCCATTAATTGTTATAATATCAATTAAAATACATTTTAAAAAAGGATATAAAAATGAAAGTATGTAAAAATTGTAATTCTAAATGTGAAAATTCACAAGATTTTTGTTTTAATTGTTTATCTACAGATTTTGATAAAATCTCCACAAAGAAACTAATGGGATTTTCAAAAAAATTTTCCATCAATAATTTAATTTTTTCTCTATTAATATTTCCATTATTACTTTTAATAATTATTAACCTTCTAACGACTCCATTTCATTTCAATGATTATTTTATTCTCAGTATTTATTTTGTATCTGGAATATTTTTTTATAATTACTCTGAGAAAATTGTTGATTTAGTAGCTTCATTTTTTATTGATTCTCCAAATACTTTTTCTACTTCAGATACTGGTGAACTTATCTGCAAATGTATTGGTATATTTAATTTAATAAAATGTTATTATTTTATTTTTACAATTAATTAAATCCACAGAATAAAATCCCTTTAGTAAGTAATTTTCCAAACCTACTAAAGGGATTAAATAGAACTTCTTGATGATTCCCACATATTCATTACGTATTGTGGTTGACTATATTTATGAAGTAAAACTCCTACTTTATAAGATAAAATAAGTAAATATTTTAGACAAAATTTAAATTATGGAGAGTATTAATACTTCTCATTTCTTCACTTTTCCATGTATCATTAAAAGGTCTTGCATAGAATAGTACATTTTTTGCTTCTTCTATTAAAATTTTATATTTCTCTAAAATCTCTTTATCTGACCATTCTTTTGTATATCCAAACTCTAAGAAGGTATCGTGGCTTTCTATAAAGTTTACTCTTTCATCAGTTTTATCATTTAAATTTTCAGTTAAAACTCTTCCATATTTGCTGTATTCTTTTAAGATGTTTTCATCTGAAAATATTACTTCTATATAGTTAAATAAATCATCTCTATTTAAGTTTTCAAATACTCTTGTAAAAAAGTCACTTCCTTCTGAAGGCAGTGCTATATGTTTTCCTGCATCTATTCTAAATCCATCTGCACCTAATGAAATTAATTCATTTAAAAATTCTATTATAATGTTTTGCAAATCATGATTACCTAATTTTAATGAAGGTAATCCTATTGATTTATTTATTATTTCACCTCTATTTCCCCAGTCTTGTATTACCTCTTTTTCTTTAAAGAAGGCTTCATTTTCTCTAATAAATTCATTTACCTTTTCATGAGGCTTTATTTCACCAGTATTTTTTCCTGCTACATGATTTAAGACAACATCCACAATTATCTTTACTTCAAGCTCTTTTCCTTTATTAAATAATTCTTTAAGATCATCATAACCATAATAATAATTTCCTACCTTAAAATCTATTGGTTGATATAAAAGAAACCAAGGAACCTGTCCTTCTTCTTTTAATGGCTGAACTGGACCTATCTGAATTCCATCAAATCCTTGCTTTTTTACTTCTTCTAAATTTATGTCATTTATATTATATCCAAACAAATGTAATATTTTAATTTTACTCACTCCTAAATCTTACTTCATTTAAGAGCATCTCCATATTTTATAAAAATAATACCATTTATCTAAATTATTCATTTTTTATTAAATATCTTTTTATTGTAATATTCCATTTTCACATTATATTTTTATAATTTATCTAAAATTTGCATAATATATAATTGGTTTCTTATTTAGATGCTAACTTTATTATCTCTTTGATATTTCCCTCTTTTTTTACAAGTTGTTATTGTATAAGTCTTTATGTATAATACTTTAAGTAATTTTAATTTTATTATGAATGGAGTTTTTAACAAATGAAAAAATTTATCGCGGAATTTATTGGTACTTTTGTACTTGTTCTTATTGGAACTGGAACAGTTGTACTTGGTGGTGGAATTAAAGGAATAGGAATTCTTGGAATTGCCGCTGCTTTTGGATTTTCTATAATGGCAATGGTTTATACAATTGGAAATATTTCTGGTTGTCACATAAATCCAGCTGTTTCAATCGCTATGTTTATAAACAAAAGATTAAGTGGAAAAGATTTAATTGGTTATATCATTGCTCAAGTACTTGGTGGAATTTTTGCATCATTTATGCTAATGTTATTCCTTAAATCTGATAAAATGCCTCTTAACAACTTTGGGCAAGATGGAGTTCATAACCTAACTATTGGTGGTGCTTTATTAGTTGAAATAGTCTTAACTTTTATTTTTGTTTTAGTTATTATGGCTGTTACAGGTAAAAAAGGTAATCCACAATTTGCTGGTCTTGCTATTGGTATAGCATTATTATCAGTTCACTTAGTTGGTGTTCCTTTAACTGGAACTTCAGTTAACCCTGCAAGAAGTATTGGACCTGCATTATTTGCTGGTGGAGAAGCATTATCTCACTTATGGATATTTATAGTTGCACCTATTATTGGTGGAATTATAGCTGCCCTTGTAGCTAAATACGTTCTTGGAAGCGAAGAAGAAGCTTAAAAATTAATAACCCAAGTAGAATTAAATTTTCTACTTGGGCTTTTTTATTTTACTTATTTTTCATATAATTTAATTGTCCACCTGCTCTTAATAACTCTCTTTGTCTATCAGTAACTTCTAAAATCAAAGTATATTCTTCATTCTTAGTTTTGTTAATTACACTATATTTATGTGTATTAAGAGATTCAATTACATTTTTTATTTCTAATGTATCATTCTTATCTATTTTTTCATAATCATCTTTATTCTCAAAAATTAAAGGCAATATTCCATAGTTAATTAAATTATCCTTATGAATTCTTGCAAAAGATTTTGCAAAGATTGCTTTTATTCCAAGATACATTGGTGCAAGTGCAGCATGCTCTCTACTAGAGCCTTGTCCATAGTTCTCTCCTCCAACTATAAATCCACCATTTTCTTTTATTGCATTTTCATAAAACTTATCATCAATTCTTGAAAAAACATATTTTGAAATTTCAGGAATATTTGAACGTAATCCTATAATTTTTGTTCCTGCTGGCATTATATCATCAGTTGTTATATTATCTTCTACCTTCAATATAGCTTTTCCTTTTATAGTTTCTTCTAAGCTTTCTCTTAATGGTAATGGTTTTATATTTGGTCCTCTTAATACTTCAACTTCAGTTGGATTTTCTGAAGGACTTACTATCATTCTATCATCTACAATAACATCTTCACTTTCAACTATATTTTGTATACCTTCTATTCCCTCAAAATCTAGTGGACTTACTAATTTCCCTGCTAAAGCACTAACTCCTGCTACTTCTGGACTTACTAAATATACTTCTGCACTTTTAGTTCCACTTCTCCCAAAGAAATTTCTGTTAGACGTTCTTAAAGAAATTCCATTAGTATTTGGAGCTTGTCCTACACCTACACATGGTCCACATGCACATTCTAAAATTCTTGCCCCTGAACTTATAAGCTTTTGAAGAATTCCATCTCTTGCTATCATCTCAAATACTTGTCTTGAACCTGGTGCTATAACTAAACTTACATCCTTATCTACTATTTTTCCATCTAAAATATATGCAAGTTTTGCTAAATCTAAATATGAAGAGTTTGTACAACTTCCAACAAATATTTGATTTACTTTCATTCCTTCAATTTCCTTAACTTTAACAACTTTATCTGGCATATGTGGTTTTGCGATTAAAGGCTCTAAGTCCGAAAGATTAATTTCGACTTCTTCATCATACTCTGCATCTTTATCAGGTAACATTTCCACAAATTCTGTTTCTCTTTTTTGCGATTTCATAAAATTATAAGTCATCTTATCGCTTGGAAATATTGATGTAGTTAATCCAAGTTCTGCTCCCATATTTGTGATTGTACATCTTTCTGGAATAGTTAGTGTCTCTATACCTTCCCCCGTATATTCAAATATCTTTCCTACTCCACCTTTAACTGAAAATCTTCTAAGTAATTCTAAGATTATATCCTTAGCACTTACTCCTCCTCTTAATCTTCCCTTTAATTTAACATTTACTATTTTAGGCATTACAATTGTAAATGGATCTCCTGCCATTGCCATTGCAACACTCATTCCTCCAGCTCCAATAGCAAGCATTCCCATTCCTCCTGAACTTGGAGTATGGCTATCTGAGCCTAAAAGAGTCTTTCCTGGAACCGCAAATCTTTCTCTATGAACTTGATGACATATTCCATTTCCCGCTTTAGAGCAATAAATTCCATGTTTTTCAGCAACTGATTGAAGATATCTATGGTCATCCTCATTTTCAAATCCAACTTGTAATGTATTATGGTCTATATAACTTACTGATTTTTCTGTTTTAACTTTATCTATTCCTAATGCTTCAAAAGCTAAATATGCCATAGTTCCCGTTGCATCTTGAGTTAATGTTTGATCTATCTTTATTCTAACTTCATCACCAATATTTAAATCTCCACTTACTAAATGTTTCTCTATAATTTTTCTTGATAAATTCTTTTTCATAAAATCATCTCCTAATTTTATTTTCATTATTTTAAAATTTATTTATCCAATATATCTTTTTATATTTTCACTATGTCTTTATAAAAAAGTAACTCCTCTAAATAGAGAAGTTACTAAAATTTTTCTTTACTAGACTTAGAAAAACAGTTACCGCTAAAATGTCAGCACTTCCTCCAGGACTAATATTTCTTTCTATAAAATTTTCATTTAGTTTAATCACATATTCTTTCATCTGTGGATTATATAATCCACCCATGTCTATTACTTCTTTACATATAGCACGAACTTCCTCTAGTACTTTAAAATTATGTCTATGCAGTATTGTAGAGTCTTCACATTCTTTCATAATGTGAAATAAGGTTTGTATTAGTCTATCATTTTCATTTAAATTTTTAGCTTTTTCATATTCCATTACATTATTAAACGCTGATGGTATTCCTTTTTCAGCTTCCCCTCTCACTCCTGTAACACCATATTTTATATATAGTTTTTCTCCATGAGATCTTTCACTTTCACTTTTTCCTTCAGCCTCTATAAGCTCTTTAGTTATATCCTTACACATTACTTCTATATTTTTTTTTATATCAAAAAATCCTAAATTATTTTTTATACAAAAAGCAGTACTTCCTATAGTAAGCCCCATAAGAAAAATCATTCCTTTATGAGTATTAATATTTTCTGTCTTTTCAAACATAGCTTTTTCAGCATCAATTCCAACTTTTCTTAAACCTTTAAATAGTTCCTCTAGATTTTCTGCATTTAAACCTACTTCTGAAAATAAAAACATATATTTATTTAGTACTGCTGTACTATCTATGAATGTGTAAAAATTCATATCCTTATGAGCCCCATTTGAAACTGGAGATACAAGACCTGGTGATGGAAAGCAAGAAACTTCATACATCATAGATTGAATAGCTAGTTCCGATAATTTAAATGAAATATCATACATACTAAAGTTCCTCCTCTAAAATAAACTGTTCTACTAATTTATTAACAGCCTCTATTACTTCTTCTATATCATGAGCTCTTGATCTAGAACAGATAACAGCCTCTTTATCACATACTAGACACTTTCTCTTTCCTATATTAAAGCTTGACCTACTTAAAAGATTCCCTTCTTCATCAAATACATCTATATCAAATATTCTTCCAACAGAAAGTTTCTCTTCTAACTCAATCATTAATTTTTTTATCTTTATTGCAGGTGCTTCTACAGCACAAAAGAATTCATATCCTGATTCTCTTTCATTTATTTCATCATAAATAATTTCCATGTTATTTAATATTAATATTTCTTTTATTTCGTTAATTCCTTTTAAAAATACTTTCTTATATTCATCAGAAGTTTTAATTAATCCTGGAATATTCAAAGTAAATGATATTAAGGTACTATTGTATCTCTTTAATATCTCTTTTTGTCTAAGAACTCTATTTTCTTTACCTTCTAAAATCTTGAATATTAATTCTTCTGTACTCATACAATCACCCTACATTAAATTTATTTTACTTTTCTTATAACATCTATTATTGAACCATCTCTATATTCAACAACTGCTATAACTTTATCATCAAATTCAATTGGCTTTGGAGTTCCTGTTAATTTGTAAGCTTTTTCTTTTAACTCTTCAATTGTAAACATTGGAATTCCTGTTTTTGATAATTTTTCTATTAAATCTTGTCTTTTTGGGTTTACTGCAATCCCTCTATCTGTAACTACTACATCAATACTTTCTCCTGGTGTTATAGTAGTTATTACATTATCAACTATTGTTGGTATTCTTCCTCTTATTAAAGGACAAACAATCATTGAAAGTTTAGCTCCTGCAGCTGTATCACAGTGACCACCTGAAGCTCCTCTTAATACTCCATCAGAACCTGTAATAACATTAACATTAAAGTTTGTATCAACTTCTAACGCACTTAATATTACAAAGTCTAAATTATTTACAGCACATCCTTTATTATGTGGATTTGCATAGAATGAAGCATCTATTTCATAATGTCCTGGATTTTTACCAATTGATTTTGCAGCTGTTAAATCAAAGCTTTGTGTATCAAATAATTTTCCTACTAGCCCTTCTTCATACATTTCTACAAATTGTCCTGTAATTCCACCAAGAGCAAAACTAGCTTTTATTTCATCATTTATCATTCTTTCTTTTAAGAATCTAGCAACTGCAAGAGATGCTCCACCAGTTCCACATTGCATTGAGAATCCATCTTTAAAATATCCTGAAGCAAACATTACTTCTGATGCATATCTTGCAATTAATAATTCTCTTGGGTCTTTAGTATATCTTGTTGCTCCTGAAACTATTCCAGCTGGATTTCCGATTTGATCCATTTGTACAATATAGTCAACATCAACCTGTTCTATACTTGCTGGAACATTAGGGTATGGTACTAAATTATCAGTTAATAATACTACTTTATCAGCAAATTTTGCATCAACTTTAGCATATCCAAGTGAACCACAGAATGATTGTCCTTCATATCCATTTGCATTTCCATAATTATCACAACAAGGTGCTCCAAGGAATGCAACATCTATCTTAACTTCTCCGCTTTCTATAGCTCTTGCTCTTCCACCATGTGATCTTATGATTATTGGTTCATCCATTAATCCATTAGAGATTTCATCAGCTAATTCTCCTCTAATTCCACTTGTACTTATACTTTTAACTACACCATTTTTAATATGTTTAATTAAATCTTTGTGTACACTATTTAATGAACTTGGTGCTAAATTTAAATTTTTAATTCCCATGCTTGCAATTACGTCCATAACTTTATTTAAAACATAATCACCTTCTCTAAAGTGATGGTGGAAAGAAATTGTCATTCCATCTTTTAATCCTGTCTTTTTAAT
>NZ_JBOGCC010000034.1:0-10953 GCF_051656525.1 Clostridium sp.
ATTAAATTTTCCTTTTCCTCTTTTGAGTATTTTCTATTTGATCTATTATTATTTGTCATAGTTTAATCTCCTATTTTATTCTCTACTTATGAGAATATCATGTATTTTACTCTACGACAATTATCTTACCACCTAGGGCAGCTTTAAAAAATACTTGTTATATGCAGGGTATTACTGATCAAGCAAGAATAATATTTCATAGCGATTTAGGATCACAATATACGAGCAAATATATGATATATTTATGTATAAAATATAATATTTTACATTATTTTAGTAAGAAGGGATATCCTTATGACAATTCCTGTATAGAATCGTTCCACGCTAGTATAAAAAAAGAAGAAGTTTATTTAAATACTTATAAAAATTTTGAGAATGCTCAAATAGCTATTTTCAGATATATTGAGGGATAATATAACAATAAAAGACTACATTCAGCTATTAATTATAAAACTCCAAATGAAATAGAATTATTAGCTAAGAATGTAGCCTAAAAAGTTCGATTTTTTATGTCCAAGATATTGACATAAGACCAATTTTACTATTTAATATTTTTCAATTCTTTAACATACTTTTCTTCTTCACCATCTTTATACTTCCAAAATATCCAACCATTTGTATACGAATCTTTATTTGATTTTTTTCTCCTTACAGCTTTTGCTGCTATAGAAACTGAGGAGTATTTTTCTCCATTCCATAAAACTTCTCCCGTTTCTCTATTAAAACTAGCATCTATTCGCTCTTTTTTATAATCAGAAAATATATTAATAGTTTTCATATAATTTTTTTTAGGTTCCTCATAAAATAATTTAATTATTTCATCTCTCTTATCTATTATAATATTTTTTAAATTGCAAAAAATAAGTTCTGCTCTTTTCTTAATAAATCCATCAAAAAATTCATTATATGTTCCATTCATAACCTCTAAAGGTATTAAATGATTCTGTAATGATTTTTCAAACATATTATTTATTTGATATAATTCTTTCATATAAACATCTGGAGACTTTTTTCCTATTTTAATATTTGTTATCTTAGGAATTAATGTTCTATTAACTACACAATCAATCAGTTCAATATTTTCTTCTGAAATTTTTTCTTGTAAGTATGATTTTGGAATTATATGATGATCATCAACTTTTTGAACAAATGATATCTTAGAATTATTTTGCCAATCTGTCAATCCTCTTGCTATAAAATTTATAAATGTTAAAACCCCTTTGTAAAGAGCACTTCCCTTTTTATTAAAGCTATATAAATCTTCTGGTTGCTCTATGACACTTTTTAAACTTCTAAAGTAATTTATATTACTTATTTTTTTATTTTTAGCAATTCTTATTAAAATGTTACAATCTTTAATTATAACTTCATTTGTTGCCCCACCTGTATACCTTTGTGCAAAAATAGACATCCAATACCAATATTTTAAAAATTCTATTTGATTTTGATTCATTTGACTAAATGATTTACTAGGCAAATGATTTAAAAATTGAATTATTGGAATCAACATATTTGTATGAGGAATCCACTCTTGAGTTGTTATAAAATTATTTTTATCTAGAAACTCAACTGTATCTACATATAACTTAGAAATATTATCCCAATTTTCTATAAAATGCTGTGCTTTTAATTTACTTAATATATATCCTTTATCTATATTCTTATATTCACTGATTATAAATGCAATATTTCTTACTAATATTTCTCTTTCAACTGTAAATTGAGATTTATTTTCTAATTCACCAATTTTATTTCTTAACCTAAATCCACTATTTAATTTTGCAACTAATATATCTATAAAATCTAATCTTACCCCTAAAGTATTACTTCTTTCAAAAAATAATGCAAATTTATCAGAACTCATATCCAACAAAAAATAAGAAAGCATTTTTTCTGCTTTAAATAAATCCTGTATCTTTTGAGATATTATCAAAAACTTATCAAAATAATCGTCTTTCTCCTCTTCATCATCAATTGATTTTATAAATTCCAATTTATCAAAATAAATTTTCTTTATGCTCTTCTCCCTAAGGCCTTTTCCCATAAACTCAAAAATATCACCAATTTTTATTGATAATCTTGTATTATCCTCTTTTCCTGCAAAAGAAAACATAATATCTTCTAAAAACATATTATTAAATTCATCAAATTCATCAATTTCATCTGATTCCTTTGCAATAAACCAAACATTATCTATATTTTTTAATGCACGATAAATTGAAGTTATTCTTTGTTGGCCATCTAAAACTGCTCTTAATCCATCAACTTTAACTTTTTCTTTAATTTCTTTTTCTGAGTAAATAATAGTTTTTAATGGTTGCCTTCTTTTCCCCTTTATCTTTCTCATTCTAGTATCAATTTCTCTTACAGCTATTTCAAATGATGGTACTCCATAAATTATTGAACCGATAAAAATATCTCTAACTAATGAATCAAATAATTCATAAGTTTTACTTTCATCCCATACAAAATCTCTCTGAAAATCTGGTAATACCAA
The DNA here is from genome assembly GCF_051656525.1 of Clostridium sp. Lineage (GTDB taxonomy): Bacteria > Bacillota > Clostridia > Clostridiales > Clostridiaceae > Clostridium. Next base: position 2,498 of record NZ_JBOGCC010000034.1, read on the forward strand.
TAACTTATTATCTATTTTTCCAATAATTTGGACAATCGATTCAGTATTTTGTCTATTACACTGTGACATCTGCCTCCCTCCTTTTTTACATATTATACTAAACCTCCATTAAATATATTACAAAATAAGTATCATTAATTTTAATATATTTAGTTTCATAAGTATTGATCTACTTCTTTTTTCACTCTAACTTTACAATCCCCATTTTTTAAAACTAAATAAAATTCTTTTTAAAAAATAAATTCAAAAAATTCTTCTCCACCCTTAGTATAAGCTTTTGTTGATTTAAAACTCTATTAAAGTAATTTACTGTATTTTCTATATATTTAAATATTTCTTAATTTTTTCAAATCTAAATCTAAAGACTCTAAAGCTCTATTAATAATTCTTATACTAGTAGCTCTATCTATGAAAAGAAAATCTGCTTTTCTTTTTAATGTTTTAAGTATTATAATTTCCTTTCTGGAGTAATAATTATTTTTACTGGATTAATAATCTCAATATCAAAATAAGTATTTCACATTCATCTTTTTATTTATACAGTAATATAAAATCACATTGAATATTTTATCAATATCTTAGACACAAGAAATCGAACTTTTTTAGGTTACATTATAACTACTAACTATACTTCATTTAAATTTTATATACGACATATAAATTTTAAAATTATATGTACAAAAAAAGAGATTTTTTATAATTTTAAAAACCTCTTTTTAATAGTTTAAAATCCTATATGGTTGAATTAATATCTACGTAAAATTTATTTATTTTCTCCAATAAATAGGAAGATAAATTTCATCATATATACTTTTTAATTTTCTCACTATTTTTTCATTTATATTTTCTTGTTTTAATATTTTATTTTTAATTTGATTTTTTATATCTTCTATTTCTAAATTTTCTTTTTGTTTAAAATATCTATCAAGTTCTATCGCCATTTTTGTTAGCAATTTTTTTTCTTGATATAATTCATCCTCTTTTTCCTTTATACAAAAAGATTCTGTATCTAATTTTAGATGTTCATATTCAATCTCTTTTTCTTTTATTTTTTCTAATGCATTAATAATTATTTTTATTCCTATATTATTTTCTACTTCATCTTTATAATTTTTTTCATTTATAAATTTCATTAATTCTTGAATGTCAATACTTTTATTTTCAATATATGCCTCATAAACTTCTTTAACGTTCAATTCTATAATTTCGATATTTTTCAAATTTATATTTCTTATATTTAAAAAAATATTCATTTTAGCTTGTCCAACATAATTTGTCTTTTTTTCAGTTGGAATAAGAAAAGCATTAGTTATAAAAATATAACCACTTTTATTTATAAACTCTTCATATGCAAGTTGATATAAATATTGCTTATTTATATCAGCTACACCTGGTTGATTCCAAATTTTTAAATCATTGTATTTTAAATCATAATATTTAGCGTCAAATATGGCAAACATATAAACACTGTCCATTTTAAAAATACTTATTAAATCTGGGATAAGTGTTTCTTTAGCTATTCTCTCTTTTCCATCCTCATAAATTTTCCAAATAGGTTTTTCTATTATTTCTTTTAATGTATTATTTTTATATTTTTCTATTCCATTTAAAGGTAATTTTTTTAATTTCACATTAATTTTATTTTCTAATACTTCTGAGCATACATTTTCCCAAACAAGATTAAAACTATTAGTTCCATAGAAACAAACCCCAATCCCATCAGTACTTATTTGACTATGAGCAATGTATGCATAAATAGCTTTAAGTATATTTTGTTTTTTAGTTATATATTGTCCTTTCATTTCTCTTTCTAATTTATATAAAATATATTCTTCATCCCCAAAATCTTCTATACTTAATTCACTCAATTGGATTCTTTCAATATCTAGTAATTCTCTTAATTTTAAATACTCTAACTTTCTAGAACATTCTGTTAATATCACCTGATGTAATCTAGTAAAATAATCTTCTTCATTATATCTAGATTGACTTGTATATAACTCCAAATAATGTGGCCTATTATTAAATATATATGCATAACTTTCATTTATAGTTTTATCCCAAAGAATTTCACCATCACTATTTATATCTATAAATTCCTCTTCTTTTTGATATAATCCAAATTCATAATAGTCACTTATCAAACTTATGATTATACTCAATTGATTATATCTTTTTTCTTCCATTCCTTCGTTATAAAATTTTATTATTTGCTCTTTTTCATTGTATTTTTTAATTACTTTTAAAATTTGTTTCATTTGTAATTCTGGTCTATCTTCTTTTATATATTTTGGAAAGCAAATTATTATATATTTAGATATTGTTACAATTCCTACATATTTAAATATATATTTTTTATCATTTTTTTCTATATTTTCATCTAAAACTTCAACTTCATCAGTAATTAGGTCATCTAATTCTTTATCATCACATTTTTTTTTCAAAGACTTAATAATACCATAAGCTTTTAATTTTTCTAATAAATAAATCCCCTGTTTTTCATCTTTCACTTCAAATTTATTTACTATATTATTAAAAGTATATTTTTTTAATTCTCTAATATATATAGTTTTCATGCTAAAACCTACTATTCCTCTGAAATTTCAGATATTTTATCTAAGGTAAATTCAAAAATTTCTACTCCAATTTCATCAAATTTATTACAAATATTTGAGTATGTTATATTTTCTCCACATTTTTTAAAGAATTTTTTTCTATACTGTCTCCCTAGCGCATCTTCATATAAATACATAATTATTTTATTTTTAAATACTTCTATAAACTTTTTAGAACTTATTTTATTTTCATTATCTTTTAATGATGATTTAGAAATAAAATAAGGACCTAATAATTTATCTTCATTAATATGATATTCATTTAATAATACTTCATTAATTTTCTTTCGTAACGTATTCCATTTAATTTCCTTTTTAAATTCACCTCTTCCTAATATAACTATTATATCTTCAATGTTTTTTTCATTAGCATCTATATCCATATATTCAAAATTCCATCTTCTTTTAAATGCTGTATCCATTGGAAAAACACCTTGATCTGCACTATTCATTGTTGCCCAAATATACATATTATCAGGAATTTTTATCTTTGAACAATCTATTTCACTATTATTTAAACTTTTTTGAATATAAGCTTTCATTTCTTCACTTGCTTCAATTTCATATTCACTAAAACCATTAGTTCTATCTAATAATTGAAATACATCACCAAAAACACTTGCTACATTTGCTCTATTAATTTCTTCAATTATTAACAAGTATGATTTATTACTTTTATCCTCTTTGCTTTTCAATGCTTTTACTAATGTTCTCATAAATGGACCTGGTACATATTCATATGTAACTCCATCTTTACTCGGTATTGGCTTATATGCTCCTACAAATTGTCCATAAGAATAACTTGGATGAAATGTTACTCTTTCATATCGCTCTTCAAAAATAACTTTATCCAAATTAAGTAAATAACTTTTTCCAGTTCCAGGTGCTCCAAATATAATCCTATTATATTCTTTATTTGAAGTATGAACCCTAATTTCATTTTTATGATCAAAATTCACTTTAGCTAATAATTGTATAAACTTTTCATTCTCTTTAGATAAATATTCACACCATTGTTTTTGCCCCTTATTATTATACTCATTGCTAATTTCATCTATATTTAAAAATAATTTTTCTGTATTTACAATAGTTAAAATTTGTGCAACTGTAAATCTATCTTTATTTATTTCTAATGTATTCCTATCTATTTGATTAAAAAAATAAGTATCTTTTAATATATCAACTAGCCCATTTATATATCCATTTTTATCATTCCCATTAAGTTTAAAATCATCAATTTCTTTCAACTCATTCTTTGTAATTCTCAAAGAATTATTTTTTTGCATATCACTTAAAATTGAATTAAGAGGATTAACTATTTTTTCATCTATTATTTGTATATAATTTAACATTATTGTACTTATAAAATATTTGGCTGAAATTTCTCCATTAGCAAGTTTTTTACCAAACTCACTTAGAATAATTTCATTTCTACTTTCTTCAATTAACCCAAAATCTCTACTTAATGTATATTTACTATTCCATTGGTCCTGAGTTCCTTCATATGAGCCTGATCCTAACTGCTCCTTTTTAGGTGTTTTATATATATCTAAAGCAGATTCTAAAGCTTTTATTACTTTTTCTTTATCCTTTAAATTTACTGCTGCATTTGCTATAGCAACTAAAGTTTGTAATTTATTTGTTCTTTCTATTTTGTCAAAATATATAGTTTTATGATTTGCTATTGTCATATTATTTTTCCCCTCTTTATATAAATTAATATATTAATTTTTCATTTATAATATTTTTTCAACTGCTTCAGCTAAAACTTTAGCAAACTTAGGTGGAACTGCATTACCTATCATCTGATATGCCGCACCTTGAGGTCCTACAAACTCAAAATCATCTGAAAATGATTGTAATCTAGCTGCTTCTCTTACCGTTATACTTCTAGCTTGTTCTGGATCATAATGAATAAAACGTAAACCATCTTTATGCAAATGGGCTAAAATTGTTGTACTTGGTAAATCTTTTCTTAAAACATGATATTTATGTACAGATGTTTTTTTTCCTGTAACTCTTTCATATATTTTATTAAGCTCCATAGCATTAGTTAATTTATTTTCTCCACTTTCAAGATCTAATGCCAATTCATGAAATACTTCTATATCTTTTGAATTATGATATCTTGGTTTATGCCAACTTATATCACTATCTGGAATATAATGTGATTTTTTGTTTTTTATATCCTGTTCTTTTAAAGGTTTAATTATAGGCAAATCATTAATAGCTTCTGAAACTGATATTTTTTTTTCTACTCGATACATTGGTAATACTTCTTTATAAAATTTATTTAAAATACTATCACAATTATTATAATATTCTTTATTTAAACCAATTAATATAACTCTTTTTCTAACTTGTGGAACACCATAATCACTAATATCTATTTGTGCTAAACCTTTAATATCATTGATTATTTCATACCCAATTTTTTCAGCATCTCTTTTTATTAACTCTGGAATTGGTGTCCCATCTGGCATTGCACTTAACATTCCAGGAACATTTTCAAATATAAATAATTTAGGTCTATATCTATTAACTACTTCAATATAATGCTCGAATAAATAATTTCTATAATCACCCTTCATCCCCTCTTTATCTCTAACTCTTCCTGCAACTGAATACGCTTGACATGGTGGTCCACCAATAATTATATCTACTCCACCTTTTCTCTTTACTAACTCATCTAATCCTACACTAGTTCCGTAAATAGGATCATTTTCCCACCCACTAAATAAATCTTTTCTTTGTAAATCAAAATATAATACTGACTCTTGGGCATCTGCTATATTCCACTTTGTTTTTAATCTATTTCTTAATGTATTTACTTGATGTTTTTGCCATTCAACAGATGCCACTGGATCATATTTTCCACTTTGCATGAAACCATCCAATAACCCTCCACACCCAGCAAATAAATCCATTACTTTAATTTTGCTCACTATCTTCTTCCTCACTTTTTTCTAAATATATTTTTATTTGTTTCGCTAAATGATATCCTAATAAAGGAGGTACGGCATTGCCTACTTGTTTATACTGTTGTTGTTTATTTCCATAAAAAATAAAATCATCGGGAAAGCTTTGCAATCTAGCATTTTCTCTCACTGAAGGAATTCTATTATATTTATAATGGAAATGAGTTCTATGACCTGTATCTATAGTACGTGATGGTTTTTTACTATGATATCTAGTTAACGCTTCATTAAAATTAAATTGTTCTCTATATTCTTCTGGTAATGCCTTATAATTTTTTCCTTCAGGTACCATCGAAATTAACTTTATAGTTTTTTCTGTATGCTTTGTTGCCATATGATTATATAATTTTTTACTATTTTTTCTCATAAATTTTTGATATTCCGTCCTAGGCTCAGATTTATATTCTTGTTCAAAAGCTCCAACATTATCTTCTAATCCATCTAATTCACCTATGGCATCCTCGCATGATACAAACTCATTTTCTGTTAATTTAGGTTTAGGAAATTCAAATTCTTCCTCTGAATCTAATAATGCAACAAAAAAAACTCTCTTTCTTATTTGTGGAACTCCATACTCTGGTGCATATAATACTTGTGCCTTAATTTTGTAACCTAATTCAGTGAAATCTTTCATTATATTTTTTCCAGCTATTCCACCATACAAAGTAATTAGTCCTGGAACATTTTCTAAAACTATTGCTCTAGGCTTTAATATTTGTGCTGTTTTTACCATAGCTGTATATAATGTATTTCTTTCATCATCTTTATTTCTAGACCCTGCTAAAGAAAACCCTTGACAAGGAGGTCCCCCTACTAATACATCAATTTTAATGTTCTTATTTTCTAAATATTCAATAATTTGATTTATATTTTCATGATTAAATAAATCAAGTTTCATCGCTTCTGCGCTCCCATGATTTTCCTTAAATGTTTTTAATGCCATATCATCAAAATCTACGCCTAATACAACATCATATCCTGCATCTAAAAAACCTCTTGATAATCCACCTGCTCCAGAAAATAAATCTAAAACTGTTATTTTTTTATTTTTATTTATCACTTGTTTTTGCTCCTTCACTTTTTTTAATCCATAATCTATACATTCTCTAATTTTATCGTTAACATTTTTCCCCAAAAAACACATTGATAGTTGTTCTATTTTATTATCTTCTATTTTAATTCTGTATTCTTTACCTTTAATATTTTTTCTACCGCTTCCTTCTCTTTTGCCACCTCTCAATATAATACACTCCTTCCATCATTATATTATATTGATTTATCGACATTAATTCAACTATATTATCAATTTAATTTTAAATATAAAAAGCCATATTTAAAGAATTATAAACTTTAAAAAAAGTAAAAATTCACTAATATGGCTTAATAATTTTATTTAATTTTTACATAAAAGATGTATACTTATCTAAATTTCTCTCTTATATAGAAAAATCAAATTTGTATTTTTTTTCTCCTATTTTTGTAACTTCAATATCTGTTCTTCCATACTCAATCAAATCATTAATAGTAATTTTTTGATTATATACATTTAATCTTTTTCTTAAATATCTACCTAATTCACCTTTATCACCATAACTAGAGATTTGTTTTCCATAAACTATTCCATCTACTTCTTGTCTACCTTCAAATAAACATTTCATTCTTACTCCATTATCCCAAATTACATCTATCGAATTATCATATTTAATTGGCTTAAAAAAATCAAGATTTTCTCTTATATGCTTCTTTCTTACAGCAATATAAGCATCTTCTTTGCAAACATTCGCACTAGCATAACCCCAATTTAATCCTGATTTATTATGAACCTCCCCATTACTATTTAATAAACTTAAAATCATACTTACCTCTCCTAAATTAATTTTATTTCTTTATTTTTCAATATTTATATTATCGATTTATCATTTTATTTCTTTAATTTTCCTCAAATAAAATATACTATACAACACAGTGCTAATATTATATCAATATCTTGGGCAAAAAAATTAATCACGCTTTTAAATTGCATATATTGTGAAGTAACATCAAAATTTATTACTCATTATTTGAAAATTCTTTCCATTCTTTATTAAATCCATAGTATTCAATTTTTACGAAACAATATTTATTTACAAGCTTTAAAAATTTATCAATAAAGGTACTCTTTATTTCATCATCTTTTGTTAATTTAAAGCACGAGTGTTAATTATGTAAAATTTAGATGTTAAAAATTATAAAAAATGAGGTCATTCCGTGGTAATATTAAATCGCAACACTCAATACTACTAAGGAGAATGACCTAATGAAAAATAATATCACTTTAATTGAAATATTTCAATCATTTATATCAAAAGAAGAAGTTTTAGCAGTTTATAAAGAATTTAACTATGAAGAAACATCAAGAAAATTTAAAGGTGCTGATTTGTATGAATTTTTTATCGTTGCAGCTATTAATGAATATAAAAGCTATCGATATGGTACATATTTAATAGGATGTGACGGGTTAATCCCTGTCAATTATTCAACAATTTCAAAAAAAGCAAATTGTATGGATTATAAAATTGCCAAGAAACTATTTGAAATACTTGTTTCAAAATGTAATCCTCCTTTAAAAAGAATTCTTAAATTGGACAAAAATATTATAGCAATTAATTCTACAACAATAAGTATTGGAAAAGGAAGATTGAAATGGGCTAAATATAAAAGTCATAAAGCAAGAATTAAACATCCCCTTGTATTTCCATAGCTTCCACAACTATTGAATTACTAAATTGGATAAAAGAAACTCTAGGTTTTGGTACTATAAAAAAGAAAAAGAATTATAATGAATTAAAACATAAAGATTCCTATGTTTTTACTGTTAGATATA
>NZ_JBOGCC010000035.1:0-6120 GCF_051656525.1 Clostridium sp.
TAACTATCTAATTTATAGTGAATATCCAAGACCAGAAAAAGATAATGAAAACTTTTTATTAGATGTTGAGAAGTACTCAGAATACTTTAAAGCTGATAGAACAGCTATGATAGTAGAGGAACTTTCTTTAGATAGATTGGATCATGAACTGCTAAAAACTATTAAAAAATATGAGGTTTTCTTTCATAATAAAGATAGAAAAGAGAAACTTCAAAAATTACTTCATGAGGGACAGAAAAAAGATAGCAGTGATTTAAAGCTTGGTATATTAGCTGTCTTATCAAATACAAAAACTTTAAATGTAAGAGAGATAATAAAAAATATAATAATAGATGATAGTAGATTAGAAGCAATAGACAAGTGGATGGGGCTAGATTATCTATATAGCAGCTTAAAAGATGAGTTTAATGTTGAAGTAGATTCTTTTAATAAATTTATGAAAATAGCTCTTGTAGTTCATTTTTATAAAGAGTTAAGAGAAAAACCACATGTTAACTGTGAAAACTACTATATTGGAGATAAAAATGAGATCTACCTTTTTGTTGATTCATTGCTGCAAAATAGGGTAACATCAGATATAGTAACAAAGAAATTTTTCCAAATAGGGAAAGAACTTAATTTTAGAGAAAGAATAGACGAGTTAGATTTTACAAAAGTAGTACTGGGGACAGGGTTTGAATACTTTGATGTTTTAACTATTAAAGAGCTAGCAGAAAAACTAACTGGTGAATTAGTAGAGTTTAGTAACTATAAAAAATATATAAATATAAGATTGGATAATACTTTATGGAAAAACAGGTATTTACAACTATATAAAGGTCTATTAGCTGCAATAAATCTTTTACAACTTAGAAGAGAGTTAAGAGTAAATGATGTGGATAACTTGAATGAACTTTATAAAAACTATATAGAGGATTACTATAAAATAGATAGATATTATAGAGAGTTCTTCCACTCATATGATATGGGAAAATCTACTGAAATAAATGGTGTACTAGATAAACTACAACATATGATAAGTACTTTCTACGAAAAGGAATACCTAGAGCCTCTTTTAAATGTATGGAGTGCTCATATTGATAAAAAAGATAGACTTCCACAACAAAGAGATTTCTATAAGAACCATGTTAAAAAATCAGATACAAGGGTAGCTGTTATAATTTCAGATGCACTTAGATATGAGGTGGGAAGTGAAATAAAAGAGAAGTTATTAAAAGAGGCTAATACAAAGGAGATTACTTTAACTGGTATGTTAACAAGTTTACCAAGTATTACAAGCCTAGGAATGGCAAGTCTTTTACCTTTCAGCGAAACTCTAAATTTTGATATATCTGAAAAAAAGGTAACTTTAAAGGGAATAGATAGCAGAAGTACAGAAAATAGAGAGAGTATATTACGACTTGATGAAAAAGAATCTTCAGCTACTACTTTTGATATTTTCAAAAATATGTATAGAAATGAGCAAGAGGAGTATATAAAAGGAAAAAAAGTTATATATATATACCATGATACAATTGATGCAATAGGAGATAAAGGTAAAACAGAGAGTAAAACTTTTGAAGCTGCAGAAACAGCAGTTTCAGATATAGTTGGAATGGGAAAACTATTATCTAGTCTAGGAGTAGTTAATATCTATATTACTAGTGATCATGGATTCCTTTATGAAAGAAAAGAGATTGAAGAGCACGACAAATTAGAGTTAAAAAATAGCTATTCAATAGTTGGAAAAAGATATGCTTTATCTTCAGAAAGGTATGAGGAAAAGGGATGCGTAACACTGGATTTAGGTGGCTATTATGGTGTGTTCCCTGAAAAAAATCAGAGAATAAAAAGTTTTGGAAGCGGTCTTCAATTTGTTCATGGAGGAATAAGTCCACAAGAGATGATTGTGCCTCTTATTAAATATCGTGGTGGTACAAACTCTACAAAATCTAGAAAAGTTAATGTAAAGTTAAAAGAGAGCATTGGAAAGATAACATCAAATATTTCAAAATTTGGAGTTTATCAATTAGATCCAATTAGCATTGGAGATAAAGTTGTTGAAAGGGATGTGGCAATTGCTCTTTATAGTTTAAATGGAGTTAAAGTTAGTACAGAGGAAAAGATAAGATTAAACGCTACAGAGGAGAATAAACTATATAGTTTTAGACTTACTTTAAGTGGAACTCATGAAAAAGTATTGTTAAAAGTTATTGATTTAGATAGCGGGGATATATTAGATTCAAAAGAATACGAGGTAAATTTAAGTATAGCATCAGAATTTGATTTTTAAGGGGTTAAAAAATGGAGATAAATAAAATTGCAAATGAAGCTTTTGAAGGAAAGATTGTAAGAAAGGATTTAGTTTCTAAGATAAAAGGTGGGGCAAATGTCCCTGTCTATGTTCTTGAATATCTTTTAGGAATGTACTGTAACAATGTGGATGAGGATAGTATAACAGAGGGAATGGAGAAGGTCAAAAAAATCCTAGCTGAAAACTATGTAAGACCAGATGAAGCTGAAAAAGTTAAATCTAAAATAAAAGAGATTGGAAGTTATACAGTAATAGATAAGGTTTCAGTAAAGCTAAATGAAAAAAAAGACAGATATGAAGGTGAACTTTCAAATTTAGGAGTTGCAGGTATAGATGTTGTAGGAGCATATATAAAAGAGTATGAAAAGTTATTATGTGGTGGAATATGGTGTATATTGACTTTAAGCTATGATTTTGATGAGTTATCTATGGGAGATACACCTTTTAAATTAGAAAAGTTAAAGCCAATACAGATAGCAAACTTAAATATGAATGAGGTATATGAAGGAAGAAGAAAATTCTCCAAAGAGGAGTGGATAAAGTTTATTTTAAGATCTACAGGAATGGAACCAGATTTCTTTAGTGAGGAAGCAAAGTGGCATATGCTTGGAAGAATGGCACCTTTAGTGGAAAATAACTATAATATGTGTGAGTTAGGTCCAAGAGGAACAGGTAAATCATACATATATAAAGAGATAAGTCCAAACTCTATCTTACTATCTGGTGGGCAAACAACGGTAGCTAATCTATTTTATAATATGGCAAAAAAACAGATTGGACTTGTTGGGTATTGGGATGTAGTTGCTTTTGATGAAATAGCTGGAATAAAGTTTAAAGATAAAGATGGTATTCAGATTATGAAGGACTTTATGGCAAGTGGATCTTTTGCAAGGGGTAAAGAGGAGAAAAATGCAAATGCATCTATGGTTTTTGTAGGAAATGTCAATCAAAGTATAGATGTATTGGTAAAAACATCACATCTTCTTATAGATTTTCCACCTGAGATGAATAATGACTCGGCTTTTTTTGATAGAATGCATAGCTATGTTCCAGGATGGGAGATTCCTAAATTAAGTCCTGCATCTTTTACTAAAGAGTATGGATTTATAGTGGACTATATGGCAGAGATTTTTAGAGAGTTAAGAAAAACATCATATGGAGATGCTTTAGATAGATTCTTCATATTGGGTAGAGATTTAAATCAAAGGGATACAATTGGAGTTAGAAAAACAGTTTCAGCACTTATAAAGCTACTTTACCCTCATGGAGAGTTTACAAAAGAGGATGTAGAAGAGGTGTTGGTAAAAGCTTTAGCTTATAGAAGAAGAGTTAAAGAGCAGCTTAAAAAGATGGCAGGAATGGAGTTCTTTGCTACAAACTTTTCATATATAGATAGAGAGAGTGGAGAGGAAACTTATGTAAACCTAAATGAACAAGGTGGCAGTAAGCTTATAGCTGAGGGACCTTTAAAAGATGGATCTCTTTATACAATTGGGACATCGATGAACAATACACTGGGACTTTATAAAATAGAGGGACAGATCTCTTCAGGAAGAGGTAGAGTAACAGTTGCAGATAATAAATATAGAAAGAGCTTTGAAAACTCTTTTAATTATCTGAAAATAAATTCTAAAAGAGTTAGTGGGGCTATTAATATATCTGAAAAAGAGTTTTATTTAACTGTGGTAGATGAAAAAAATGTAGGAGTTTCAGAAAATCTTACACTTGGTGGCTTTATTGCAATGTGCTCAAGTGCCTTAAATAGACAGGTTTTATCTCAAACTGTAGTTTTAGGAGATATGGCATTATCTGGAAGTATAATAAAAGTATCTGAGCTAGCTAATACTTTGCAAATAGCAAGGGAAGCTGGAGCTAAAAAAGCGTTAATTCCTATTTTAAATGCTGTAGATTTAGCAACTTTACCTCCAGATATACTAGCAGATGTACAACCAATATTCTATCAAGATCCAATAGACGCAGTTCAAAAAGCTCTCGGTTTCATGTAATAATTAATGATGAAAAGAGGTAAAAAAATGGAGTATAAAGCGATAACAGGAGAAAATTTCTATTATCAAGAGTTAAAAAATGCAGCAAGATATCTAATGAGAAATCCTAATCTAGAGAATATGAGAGAGGTATTTAAAGAGGAGGATATTCTTGACTGTACAAGTGAAAGTAACTTTCAAAAGAAGTTTTTGGCTATAAATAAAAGAGTGAAGCACCTAACAGAGGAGTTAATGTATCAATTAGTAAATGGAGACTCAAATACAGGGAGATTTATAACTCTATATACTATATTATGTGCAGAGAGATTTCTTTTAGAGTTTCTAGATGAGGTTATTGGTGACAAGTATAGACATTATGACTACTATTTAAAAGAGAGTGATATTGTAGCTTTTATGAATTTAAAAGCTGAGCAATCTGAAGTAGTTGAAAAATGGAGCGAGTCTGGAAAGAAAAAAATGATAGTAAAAATCAAAAACTTTTTTAGTGAAGGTGGCTATTTATATAAGGAGGAGGAGAAACTATATAAGATAGTTAGACCTGTAATCTTATCTGAAATAATAGATGAGATGAAAAAAGAGGGAAATAGAAGCGTAGTTAAGGCCATGCTTTATTGATAGGTGGAGAGATGGAAAATATAAATGAGAGATTAAAAAAATTAGTAAAAAAAGTTTCAAGTGATGAATTTTATAACAATAGAGGACTTGCAAATGAAGTACCATTCTATATTTTTGATTATGATCCTAAAGAGGAAATTTTGATTAGACATTTTGTAAAAAATACATTTCTACCAGAGTTTTCAGAGGATAATAGATTAAATGCAGTGGAGATAGATCTTTTTGAATTACTATTAGAGAGTATGAGAAATGACAATATTTTAGATAAATCTTTTGTATTAGAGGAGAAAAAAGGAACTCAGTTTTTATATGAAAAATTAAAGAAAAGTTTTAACTCGGAGATTATTATAAAGTACATAGAGGAAAAAAGTAGAGGGAAAAACTTAGTCGTAATAACTGGAATAGGAAAAGTTTATCCTATTGTAAGAACTCACACAGTTCTTAATAATTTACAAAACATATTTGATCATACAAAGGTATTGCTATTTTTTCCTGGGGAGTACACAAGTGTAGATTTAAGACTGTTTGGTTTTAAGGATAATAACTACTATAGAGCTTTTAGAATATAAATATATAAAAAGGGATGGCTTTTTAGCCATCCCTAAAAATTTTAAAATATTATTCTAAATTTTAACAGCTATTTAAAAAGTGATGTATCTCCTGCTCCACCTAGGTCTTTATAGTAGTTTTCTAAATCTTCTAACATCTTATTCTTTAATTTTTTTATAAAATCAGAATCTACCTTTTGCCATAAGTAAAAGCTAAATCCAATATTTTTAAGATCTTTTCCATAATAGATAAATCTTTTTCTTTCAAACTTCTCAAAAGGATTAACTATGATATTTCTTGTCATCTCTTTATCACTATTTAAATATTCATTTGTATATGGACATGATTTTTTATCCACTGGTAGTCCATCCTCTAAACGTTTTCTATAGTAACTTATATAATCAGCTTTAACCTTTTCAAAATCAGCTTCTCCATCTTTTTCAAGGTTTTTAATTAAAGATAATATAAATATCATTTTATATGAAAGGCTATAACTTCCTTCTTCTATAAATTCCCAGAAATCATCTAAGATAGTAGTTTCATCTCTTTTTTTCAGATTTTTTAAAACTCTTATCTCTTCAACTCTTTCAGGTTTAAATTTATAATAATTAACTCTTCCTAATTTAGTTGAATAATCAGGAACTATTTCTTCTTTTT
>NZ_JBOGCC010000036.1:0-8562 GCF_051656525.1 Clostridium sp.
TTAAAAGTGGTTTTGCTAACTCTCTCACCTTCTCTTTAGATATCCATCCATTTTTATAAGCAATCTCTTCTAAACAAGCTACCATTACCCCTTGTCTACTTTGAATTGTTTTTACAAAGTTAGATGCCTCTAAAAGTCCGTCATGAGTTCCTGTGTCAAGCCAAGCCATTCCTCTACCTAAACTTAATACATTTAAAGTTCCTTCATTTAGATACATCTCATTTAGCGTTGTTATTTCTAACTCTCCTCTATGAGATGGTTTAACAGATTTTGCTTTTTTTACAACAGTGTTGTCATAGAAATATAGCCCTGGAATTGCAAAGTTAGATTTTGGCTTCTCTGGTTTCTCCTCTAAAGATATAGCTTTACCATTCTCATCAAACTCCACTACACCAAAAGATTTAGGGTCATTTACATAGTAACCAAATATCGTAGCTCCACGCTCTCTTTTAGCTGCTTCTTTAACTATTCCTGTTAGTCCATGACCATAGAACATATTATCTCCAAGAACCAATGCACATGCATCATTTCCTATAAAGTTTTCTCCTATTATAAATGCTTCTGCAAGACCATTTGGATATTCCTGAATAGCATATTCTATTTTAAGTCCTAAGTCACTTCCATTACCTAGTAATTCTTCAAAAGTTCCAATATCTCTAGGAGTAGATATCACTAAGATATCTTTTATCCCTGCTAACATTAAAACAGACAGTGGATAATAAATTAATGGCTTATCATAAATCGGTGTTATTTGCTTACTAATTGCTTTTGTTACCGGATATAGTCTTGTTCCAGATCCTCCTGCTAATATGATTCCTTTCATTTAATTCCTCCCTATAATCCTTCAAACGTATTTATAACTTTTCTTTCTTTAAGTAAATGAAGCATAAATTTAACAATGCTTCTATTATACATAAATATTTTAAATTTATAGAATTTAAAAATATTCATATATTTTTTAGCTAAAATAGATCTATTTCTATTAAATAATTTATAACTATTTTTTGCTTGTAATAAACTTGAACTTTTTCCAACTTTATGCCAAATTTTTATTTCTGGTAAATAGATGATTTTTCTATTTTTATTAATTGTTGCCCAAGAGAAATCAACATCTTCAAAATACATAAAATACTCCTCTGGCAAATATCCAATTTCCTGAAGTAATTCTTTATTGAAAAACATTAAGCAACCTGTTGCAAAATCAATTTCTTTTTCTTCATCATACTGTTTATTATCAATTTCATTTGAACCTAAATGTCTTCCTCCTGCTCTTCTCTTATCTAGTTTTCCTCCTGCATACCAAAAAGTTGTTGCTTCATTAAAGTAATAGATTTTTCCAGTTAATATACCTATATTTTTCTCTTTATTTTTAAAAAAATAATCCATAAACTTTTCTATAATATCTTCGTTTGATATTGTGTCATTATTTATTAATAAAAAATATTCTGAATTATACTTATTGATAGCATACTTTATTCCAAAATTATTTCCATATGAGAATCCACCATTTTTATCTGATAAAACTATATCCACCATTTCATCTTTTAAATATTTTTTTTTCAGTTTTTCATATGAGTCATCTTTAGAACAGTTGTCCACTAATATAATTTTATAATCATGTTGAGTTTTTTGTTTTTTCAAAGATTCTATTGCTTCTAAACTATCTTGAAAACAACCATAATTAACTAATATTATTGAAATCATTTTTCACCTCACTCTTTTTTGTATAGTATTTTTTTACATATTTCATATTTTTTCCTGTATAAAAAAATAACATAATTATAAACGTCGTTCCAAACCTAGTATAAAGTCCACCTCTTATAAGATAACTTAATATTCCACAAAAAGCTCCTATATTTATGATAGATCTCGTATTCTCTCTTAAATATAAATTTCTAATTATAAATAGTAAAAATAAAAAACAAACAATAATTCCTAATTCAGAAATCATTCTTGTTAAAAGAGAATAAGCATCCATAGCATTTAATCCATAAAAATAGTATACCCCTATTTTCCTATCAATAAAATTTCTAAAATAGCTGTATGGATGATTTCCTAAACCAACACCTAAAAGTAAGTTATCATTATTTAATGCCACATATAAATTTGATAAAATTGCAAAAGAACTTGCATTAATATTAAAAAATACTCCTGTTTTTAAACTTTCAAAATTTACAAGTGTTTCTTGAATCTTTGAATACCAGATTCCTTGACTTAAATACACAATACTAATCAATAAAGGGATAGTGATAAAAATTTGCTTCATAGTTTTTAATTTTTTTAATATAAAATAAACTGGAATTATCACTAATGCTCCACTTGACATTGTCATAAAAAAAACTATTATTATTATTAAATATCTTTTTTGAAATCTTTTAGATTTTATTAATACCTCTAAACTATAAAGTACAGAAGGAATTAATGTTTGGGCAAACCATCCTGGTTCATAAGCGACGCTTCGTACTCTAGCTATATTAGATGTTAAAATCGGTAATACTCTATTATTACAACCAATTGGATATCTCAAAATATCTATTTTTAAAAAAAAATAAACTACAAATTGTAGTAATGCTAATAAGCAAATAAAATAACTTACTCTTAAATATATTCTAAATAATTTTTTATATCCATACTTTTTAAAAAATAAATCATATCCTATAAACATCACTATTATTATAAGTAACTGTTCTAAAACTCTGTCTATTGGATAGTAATTTTTATATGACTGTATTAAAGAAATACTCCCTAAAATTGAAATTATTCCTGCTATAGTTAAATTCAATTTAAATTGAACATTCTTTTCACCTAAAATACACCAAATAATAAAGCTAATCATTGTTAATTCTTCTAACTTTATAGGAAGGTTTGTGTAATAACACATGTATATTAAAATATATGGAAAATACTTATTAATTTTGTTTATTATCATATTTTATCCTTTAGTTATTTTTATATTTTTAATAATTTGATTATAATCAACTGCCGTTTTTTTCTTAAAAATTTTTAGTAATTTAGATTTAAAAAAAACTAAAACTATATCTACTAATATTGGTAAAAAAACACCAAAAACTGTGTATAAAAATGCTAAACTAGTTTCTTTTAATATTGGAAATTCACTCAATCTTTCTATATCCAATTTAGTTAATACTATATAGAAAAAACTTAAAAACTTAAAACTTATTATATGAAAACACATAATTATATAACTTTTTATTCCAATAAAATTTAACATGCTATTTATATATTTTATATTGTTTAATAAATTAGCAGCATATAAACTCAAATAAATACCACATAATGTCACTGGCAAAAATAAATATATCTCTGAGTACTTTCTATTAGCTATATCTATTATCTTTATATTATTTCCAAGTATTATGAATACTATCATTACTATAACCAGTAAAAAAGTATTATATTTAACTCTTAATTCATTTTCTTTATATACATTTCCTAATTGCATAAAAAATTGTCCAATAAAAGTTATTTCTAAAACTTTATTTATATATGTATTTCCATTAGAAAAAACTAATGCATATATTAAAAGAAAAACTGAAATAGTTTTTACTTTTTCGAAAAAAATTAGATTCAAAAACATATATAGGCAAAAAACTAGAGCTAAGGATGGTATGAACCAAATAGCTCCCAATAAAACTTCTGAATTCTTGAAAACCAAAGCTTTCAAAATATTTTTAATTAACTCATTGATTGTATAATAATCTTTAACAAAATACATTTTATAAAATATATTGTGTAAACAAATCATAGATAAAACTACACTTATAAATGGAATATATAATTTTAAAACTTTTCTTTTGAAATACGATTTCCATTCTACAAATGTATGAAAAGTATTCTTCAAAAAATATCCACTTATAAAATAAAACAAAGGAATATGAAAAAGATACACATATTTAACTATAAAACTATTTGTATGCCCAATAACAACCAAACAAATACCAATACCTTTAAGAATACTTATCTTTCTATTATGTGCTTTTATTGTGCTTTTTATTTGTAACACCTCCATTTATTTTTATTGTATAATATATAAATATATTTAATCTTTTATATCATTTTACTTCTTAAACTTTTTATCACACTTTATTCTTTTTAATAATTTTTTATTATTTTCTTAATATCTTGTGTTCTAAATTTATTTGCTATTAATATGTTATCTCCATTTTTAACAACTACCAAATTTTTAACTCCTAAAAGAGAGACTGTCACATCTTTTCCTATAACTATATTGTCTGACGAGTCTAACTCCCTAATGTTACAATATCTCACAATGTTTCCTGAAGCATTTTTATCAAAAATTTCTTCTAATGCATTAAAAGAACCTATATCATTCCAATCTATATCAACTGGTATAACTCTTATATTTCTTGAATACTCCATTATTCCAAAATCTATAGAAATTTTTTCAAAATTTTCAAAGTCTTCTCTTATGAAATTAGCGAGTTCTATTCCTTGAAGATTATTATTAATTTTTTGCTTAATATTAGATAGAATTTCTGCGTGTTCTTCCATTAATACATCAAAATTTTTAAAAATAGTTTCAGTTGTAAATATAAACATTCCAGAATTCCATAAATATCTTCCAGAAGCTAAGTAGTTTTCTGCTATTTCTTGATTTGGTTTTTCACGAAATCTTTTCACTTTATAAACTTTATTCTGTTCTAAAGCATTATCTTCTTTTACCTCAATATAACCATATCCTGTTTCTGGCTTATTAGGCTTTATTCCTAGTGTAACTATAACACCATTTTTTGAAGCTTCTTTTGCTGCCAGCTTAATAGCTTCTCGAAACTCCCCCTCTTTTCTTACCAAATGATCTGAGGCTAAAACTACAACTTCTATTTTCTCTCCCTCTTTTAATTTATCTTTGAATCTATTTTCAATTAATAATGCTGAATATCCTATTGCTGCTGCAGTATCTTTAAAAGCTGGTTCAATTATTATATTTTCTTTTGGGATATCATTTAGCTCTTGTTTTACTGCGTTTACTTGCAATTCATTTGTTG
Organism: Clostridium sp.; assembly: GCF_051656525.1. Classification (GTDB taxonomy): domain Bacteria; phylum Bacillota; class Clostridia; order Clostridiales; family Clostridiaceae; genus Clostridium. The sequence continues at coordinate 5,028 of NZ_JBOGCC010000036.1, forward strand.
CTACAAATATATTTTCCTTTAAAATTATAGGAATTATTCTATCTACAGTTTCTCTTATCATTGTTTTTTCTGAAAATATATTTAAAAGTTGTTTTGGTTTATCAGGAGTAGATAGTGGCCAAAATCTTTCACCAGTTCCTCCTGCCATAATTATTGCTACTAGCATTTCATCTCTCCTAAAAAAAATTTTATTTTTTATTAAATTCAGTTACTTTATTTTTGAAATAAATTTTTTTGAATTAAAAATTCTATATTTTTCCAATCATATTTTTTTAACTCTTCCAACTGTTCTTTTTTATTAAAATTTATTTTATCTGTATTTTCTAAAAGATATCTAAGTTCGTCTTGTTTATATGGATCAAATTTTTTTACTAGTTTTTCTGAAAATTCTTTTAAAGATCCACCTGTTGAACAATATACTTTGCTCCCTTTTTCTATAGCTTCTAAAACTGGCAATCCAAATCCTTCATATAAAGATGGAAAAATAAATGCTTCACAATTTTTATATAGCCAACTCAATTCTTCATCAGAAACAAAACCTAAAGTTCTTATTCTAGAATCATTAATTTGTAAATTATTATTGTTCCCCACTAAAACTAATTTATATTCTGTATTAGAGATTAGAAATACATCTAATAAAAATTTTAAATTTTTATTAGGTCTTGAATTTCCAACATATAAAAAGAATTTTAAATTTTTTAAACTTTCAACATCTTTATCTTCCACAGATACGATATTTATTCCTTCTGGAATGACAATAGAATCATATTCATATATTTTTTTTACATCATCTTTAGTTACTTCGGAAACCGATACAATTATATCTGAGTTTTTTAGAGACTTTTTAACAAAAAAATCATAATACTTAATGCCTAAAAAATTTATAAATTTATTTTTTGAAAAAAATTCTGGAACTAATTTATACATCAAATCATGAACTGTTGTTATATATATTTTTGTTTTATCTTTAAAAAAACTATTACTATAATATAAAGTATGATACATCTCAGCATCTATTTTTTCTAAAAATTTCTGAAACTTAAAAAAATCAATCATATTAAAAGGTTTGAGTTCTGTTTTTATATATTTAAAAGTTTTTTCTTTTAAGTCTTCGTTTATAACAACTTCTACATTTTCATAACCATAATAATTTTGATAAATTTTTACCATCTCTCTCGAATATCTTGAAATTCCAGTTGGCTTATCCGATATTAGTCTACCATCTAATAAAATCTTCATGATATTTTTCTCCTTTGCTTATCATATAACCAACCCCATTTATTAAAATATTTTATTGCTGCCTTTAAATGAATTTTAGCCATCTTTCTACTTTTAAAAGACTCTTTTGCATGAGCATGAATAATTTCTATACTAGGATAAAATATTGTTTTATACTTTTCGTGTATTCTTCTATTTAAATCAAAATCCTCCATATACATAAAATATCTTTCATCAAATAATCCTATATTTTTAAATACTTCTGTCCTTATAAACATAAAGCATCCAGATAAAATTGGAACATTCATTATTTGATTATATCCTGTTTCTCGCATTTCATATTTTAAATTATTTTTCTCTATAATTGATTTAATTGGACAGAACTTTCTTAAAAAAAGATCTTTTGGGCTAGGAATTCTTTTACATAAATATTGAATTTCTCCGTTGGGATATTTCACCATTGGCATTATATTTCCAGTATCTCTATTTTTTTCCATATAAGAAAATAACTCTTCCAAAACGCCATTTTTAAAATAAATGTCTGGATTTAATATTAGGTGATATTTTGATTTTTCAATCACTTTTTTTATTATTTGATTATGTCCCCAACCATATCCACCATTTTTGTTATTAAAAATATACGAAACTCTAGAACTACCTATAGTTTTTATATATTTTTCTAATTCATTATTCGGTGAATTATCTGATATATACAAATGAATATTTAATTTTGTATTTAAAAAACTATTAACAACCTTTTTTAAATCATCTAATTTAGTATTATAAGTTACGATACTCGCTGTTATATCATACATCTCTATATCCCCTTCCCAAATAGTACTACTTTAACTGTTTTAAATAATATCATTATATCTAGTATTACATTTTGATGTTTTATGTAGTAAATATCATACTCTAACTTCTTTTTAGCATCCTCTAAGCTAGCTCCATATGGATACATAACTTGAGCCCAACCTGTTAGTCCTGGTTTTACTGCATATCGCACCTTGTACATATTTATTTTTTTCTCGTAATCTCTTCCTAACTCATTCCACTCTGGTCTTGGTCCCACAAAACTCATATCACCTTTCAGTACATTAAATATCTGTGGTAACTCATCTAGTCTTGTCTTACGAATAAATTTTCCAACTGGTGTAATTCTATTATCCTTTTCGCTAGCATATTTAGAGTGTGAATTTGGATCATGAATTCTCATAGATCTAAACTTCACTATTTCAAACTCTTTTCCACCACTTCCTATACGCTTTTGTTTAAAAAACACTGGATTATTTAAAAAGTTTTTAGGATTATCTAACTTTACAAGAAAATATGTAAATACCATAAAAGGAGCTCCAACTAATACTATAACTACTGACATAGCTATATCTAAAAATCTTTTTATTCTTTGCTCTACACCAGAACTTAAAACTTCAAAACCTTTAGCCTTTATAACCCAATCTTTAGATAAACTATCTACATCAATCTTGCCTTCAACCTCTTGTAAAAATGCCATAGAATCCTTCACCTTTACTCCTGACATCTTCAAATCAAAAATCTCATCTACAACTCGATCTGTCATCTCTATTGGATATATAACTTCACTAGGATTTATCTCTTTTATTTTGTTTATCTCACCTAAGTTAATACACCCTTCAAAGCAAAGTTTCTCATTTCTTTCAATAACTCTTTCAAGTACTTCTTCTTTTTTATCTGTAAGTAAAACCACTCTTTCCATTGGACTAAAAGTTGAGTTATAAAAATACTTAACAATATTTTGCATCAATGTATAGAATATCCATCCAAATATCATAGTAGGTTTTTCATAAAAAATCGCCAAAACATAGAAAACAAATCCATTTATAACTCCAGATATTATAAACTCCCAATATCTATATTTTTTATTAAATGAAAAAGTATCAAATATATAGTAAGAAAAAATCATAATTGGAAATAACGAATAAAATATTAGTTCTCTATCTAGTCTAAAATTTTCTCTAACTATTTCAAATAGTAAAAGTAGCGTCATTGTGTAAATAATTCTTCCTTTACTGTTCTGACTATGTTTCATAGTCGCTTCCCCTCCCTTAAATTTTCAGTGTCTCTACTATCTCTAACTCTCCTGCTCTTTTAGCTGGGAAAACTCCAAATATTAGACCAACACCCATTGTAAGAACTAACGCTCCTACCAATTTTATAAAGTTAAAATATGGTGGTATTTTTAGTAAATTTCCAGCTAGGTACGACACCGCCACTCCAAGGATTACTCCTATAACAGCTCCTAAAGTTATCACCACTGCTGCCTCTATTAAAAATATTT
>NZ_JBOGCC010000037.1:0-10955 GCF_051656525.1 Clostridium sp.
TCTATTTTTCCATATTTTATTGATTTTTGAAGCTTCCATATTTGGATGCGCTATGATAATTAATGTTTTCATTATAAAAACCCCTTTCTTTATGCTTGCATATGCAAGTTGTTTACAAAAAGAATTATACAATAAAAAATTTGTCTATGCAAGTAAAGTCATATTAGAAAATAAAGGGTTAAAAGGAACTATATTTTATAAATTAACATAGTATAAAATATAATAAATAAAAGAAGTGATTTATTATGATTGAAAAATTAAAAGAAATAGGTGAAAAATTAAGAGGAAATGTAGTTATAGTATTTTCAAAAGTCTATACTACAGCTAAATTTTTAGCGATAGTTGGAATACTGTGCTTTATTATGATTGCAATTTCTATTTTTGATTCTAATTTAGATGCAAGTGGAAATTTAGTAACTATAAGGACCGTTTTTTCATCAATAGTTGGATGTCTATTAGAACAAACTTCAAGAAAAGCATTATGCACAGATACAGCAGTAATGTTTAAAAATTATTGTATAGGAATACTAGCTATAAGTATAACATTACTATTAGGATTAACAGAAGTTTTTGAAGTAGATGTAAATAATCCATCTATAATACTTTTAAAAAATGTACTTTTTTCAAGTATAGGATTTTTAATAAGTGGAACTAAGGAATGTGAATGATAGGGAGTGGAGAATTAAAAATTTAGAATTGAGAATTAGGGAGAGTTGCAAGTAACTCTCTCTTTTTGAATTTAAAATTTACTTAAAGATAAATTTTAATACTAATGATTAGAAGATGAATTTTGAAGAGTAATGAGTTTTAATTATTAATAAAAAGATAACTATTAATTAACATGAAAAATCTATTAAAATGAAGAGTGTAGTAATTTATTAAAGTTAGAAGAAGAAAACTTTATAAGAGGAAATTCAATTCAATCCAACTATTTTTAAAATATGTTTAAAATATTTTCAAGTATTTTAGAAAAAGAGTAAAATACAAGGGAAAAAAGTATTGTAATATTTAATTAAGAAATTTAAAGTGAAAAATGTTACAATTTATTTAAGAAAGATTTAAAAATTGAAAAAAAGTATGAAAAATGGAGAAATTAGGTGTATTATAAGATTATGTGTTTTATAGGGAGAAAAAGTTAATATCTATAAAATATACTTTTGAAAATGAATGAAATTGATTTCGTAAAAGAAATTTTTGATAATACTAAAGAACGAAAGAAAAAAAGTTAGGGGCGGTTTTAGAATATGAAAAAGAAATTATTAGTAGCGGTGATTTTTGCAGTAACAATGATTACTACACCAATGTTCACAAACATGAATGCTTTTGCAGATACAGTAACTCAAGTACAGAGTGATAAAGCAGCACAACAACAAAAAGCTTTAGAAGCACAAGAGCAATTAGAGAAGTTAGATAACCAAATTCAAAATACAATGATAAAATCTAAACAATTGGATAGTCAAATAGCTTCTGCAAATGCTAATATACAATCTTATCAAAATCAAATATCACAAACTCAAGCTAAATTAAATACAGAAAAGCAAAAAATGGATAATGAAATTGCAGGACTTTATAAAGCAGGGTATGCAAATAATGGATTATTAGCATATTTAAATGCTATCTTTACAGGAAATAGTTTCTCTCAAATAGTAACTAATCTTGAAGATGTTCATAGCATAAATCAAGCAAATCAAAAGACTTTAAATGAAATAAAAGAACAGGAAGCTACTTTAAAGAATCAGGAAGCTAGCTTACAGAGTAATGTGAAAACATTACAAGAATCTAAGAGTCAAGTTGCAAGTAATTTAGCAGAACAACAAGGAGCTAAGCAAAAAGAGCAAAGTATATTAAGTACAGCACAAGCTAATGTAGCAGCAGATTCAGCACAAGAAATTGCTATGCAAAAAGCAAAAGTACAAAAAGCATTACAAGAGGATGCAGCAAAGGCAGCAACTTCGACAAGTAAGAGTACAAGCTCATCAAGTAATACAGCGGCAAGTAGTACAAGTTCATCATCAAGTAATACAGCAGTAAGTAGTACAAGCTCGAACTCAAGTAATAGTTCATCAAGCAATGTATCAAATACTGGCGGAAGTTCATCTTCATCATCAAGTAGTAGTGCAACAGTACAACAATCAAATAACTCACAAGCAAGTGGAAGTGCACAGGCTATAATTTCTTATGGAGAGCAATTTATAGGAGTACCATATGTTTGGGGTGGAGAAAGTCCAAGTGGATTTGACTGTTCAGGATTAATGCAGTATATCTTTGGACATAATGGAGTAAGTCTTCCAAGAACAGCAGCAGCACAACAAGAATGTGGAACACCAGTTGCAAAAGGAGATTTACAACCAGGAGACTTAGTATTCTGGGGAGATCCAGCATACCACGTTGCAGTATATATTGGTGGTGGACAAATATTAGTGGCACCACATACAGGAGCTTACGTAACAGTAATGAACTTATATCCATATACTAATGCGAGAAGAGTTTTATAGAAATTAAAAATGGAAAATTAAAAATTGAGGAAGAAACTCGCTTAGGCGAGTTTCAAAATAGAAATGAAAGATGAACTAGTAGCGAAAACTAATTCATCTTTTTGACGTGAAAAAGAGTAGTCAAATGAATGTTGAGAACAGAAAAAATAGAGCTTTTAGTTTTATAAAAATAAAGGTAGTAAATGTGATACCTTTCTAATTCTAAATTTTTAATTTTAAATTTTCAATTACTTTAAAATTTAAGACTATATGAAGATTTACTTATAACTAAAAACTTAATTTTTTCAAAAGAAAGTTGTCACAGAACTGCCAAATTATCCTTTTAAAATAAGAATAAAAGGAGTGATACAAATGAAGAAATTATCTATAATATTAGGAGTAGTAGTTGGAATTTTAGTTATAGCATTAGTTGTTTGTGGTGTAGAAATATATAATAAGCAAACTCAGATTGAGGCACTTCAAAAAATTAACGCTATAAGCCAAGCAGAAATGAATAGTGGAATTAAAGTTGATGGAATAGATTTTAAAGACTTAAACTATAGCATAAAAAATGATGGGAATGATAAAGTTGTTAATGCAACTTATACAATAGCAGGCCCAAATCAGAAACAACAAGTTATAAAAGATGCTAAGTTGACAGAAGTGAATGGTAAATGGACTGTTTCTAAAGATTCAAAATTAACAGAAGATCAAACAAATGTAATTGAGAAGTTAGTTAATACTCAAGCTAAAGAATCAGCAGAATTTAATGAAGCTGTAAAAAATCAAATGAAAAATGAGCAAAAATATATACAAAATGCTCAAAAACAAATGAACCAACAAATAGATGCATTAAATCAAGCATTTAACCAAGCTATTAATGGTTAAGACAAAAAGTCTCTTTTAAGTAAGAGGCTTTTTCTTTTACAAAAATATAAGTTAAGAAAAAAATATGATTATGTTCATAGGGAATTAAAAGGAAAAAGAGCTAATAAATAAGTAGAAAAAGAGTCTATAAATTTTCTCAAAGTAATATACTATTATGATATTAATATATTAAGGTGAGGAAATGAATCTAAAGGATTTAAGAGTGTCTTTTTTAGGAAAAGAAGATTTGAAAATTGGATATGAACATAGAAGTCAGTGTAATTTTTACTCAATAAAACTAAAGAGAAGCAGAGAAAAAAGTATAAATCATCATATATTACTTATAGATCTTTCGTATAGTATGAAAGAAAGAATAGAAGAACTTAAAGAAAAGGTTAAATTAACACTTGAAGGACTTAAAAAGGGAAGAAACAATTATGTATCAATTATAGTTTATTCCGGATATTTAGAATCAAAAATAATTATATCAGGTTTAAAGTGTGAAAAGAAATCCTATGAAATGGGAGAAGTTTTTGAAAAGATTGATGAAGAATTTTATAGTAGAAACAGTACAGTATTATCAGAACCTTTAGAGAAGGCAATAGAAATGGTAAAAAGGCTTGAGGAGGTATGTAGTAAACATAATATAGTTTTATTTACAGATGGATGTATATCTATTGATAAGTGGCGTATTGAAGAAGAAAAAGAAAAAATATTAAAGATAAGCAACATATGTAAAGAGAAGGATATTTATTTTAATGCTATTGGATTTGGAAAATATTATGATAGAGAGTTTTTACAGGAAATAGTTAAAACTATTGGAAATGGTGATTTTAATCATATAGAGGAAATAAAGGACTTTTATAAAAATATTATAGAAATTACAAAAGATATAAATGAGAAAAATAATTTAACTTTAGATATAAATAATAAGGAATATTTTATTATAAATAGTGGACAGCTTTACAAAGAAGGAAAATCTAAGATAAGTATATGTGAAGATGAAGTTTTAATATGTACATTTAATGAGGAACTTAAAATAGAAAATAAAATTTATAATAATAAAAAACTTGAGAAAAGAAAAGAAGGAGTAATTGAAGACTTTTTATATAGACTAACACTTTCATATTTGTTAAATGAAGATATACAAAGTGCAGAAATTTGTATGGCAGAGCTTAAAGATGTTTATGGATTCTCAGTATTACAAAATTGTTATTCATTCACAGAACTTGGAAGAGCTATAAATGAAGTTAAGAATTTAGTCATTAATAAAGATAAAAGGTTTAAAAAAGGAAAAGAAGCTATAAATTTAGAAGAAGAAAATATCTGTATATTAGAAGTTTTAGAAAAGATAATAAAAGATGAAGAATCAATGCTTCTATGGGATTATAGTACAGACTATAAGAGAATAGGAAAAATTACAAAAAGAAAAGAAGATAGATATAAGTTTATAAAACCTTTAGTAGGTTTTGGTGAAGTAGTAGATATTGTAATAGGAAGCAAAAAACTTAATGTAGGGCTTTTAGTAAAAGTTAAAGGTGAAGTTATAGATACTGATACTATGCTAAAGTTAGATGGACATGTATTTAGACAATATAATTTAATTTTAAATGGAAATATAAATACAGAAAGTATATCATGTACACTCTCCAAAGAACTACTTAAAAAATTTAGAAAAGAAAAAATAATAAAAGAGAAAAATAAATTTGGAGAAGATATCATATATACATTAAACCTGAAAAAAATAAAAACAGCAAATAAAAGAATAATGAGAAGTTTAACATTAGAAGAAATAGGGGAAGGATTATATGAAGCAGAGGAGTTAAAATGCAAAATATGTGTAGTTAAAAAAAGATTAGAAGAAGCAAATAGAAAGACAACTAGAAAAAAAATAACTTTAAAAGAGAGTGTGCGAAAAAGATATAGAGTAAACGAAGTAGGAATGTATAAACCAATTTCAGAAGGAAAAGAAGAGAACTTTAAAGAAATATATAAAGCAAAAGTTTTAGAATGGAAAATAGAAGGCTTTAAAAGAAAAAAAACTATAGAAGATGGAATAAAGTTTTATAGAGAAATTAAAAATGAAGAAGAACTTAAAATAGAATTAAAAAAATTAAAAGAAAGAAGAAATGAAATATTATATAAAATAAACTTAGTTAGAATAGCATATGGATTATTAAATACAAAAACATTCCTATGGGAAGATGAAAAAGAAAAAATAAAAATTGAAATGGATAAAAGTTTAGGAATGAATACTGTAGTAGATGAAAAAATAACTATAAGTACGAAAAAGGTAAATGATATAAGAGTAAGACAAGATAAATATGAAATATTAACTAAATGTGATTAAAAAGACGAATTATATATGTTGAAAAATAGCGAGATGTGTTTTTTTGATTACAAACTTCGACAGGGTTTAGAAAACATTTGTGATAATATGTAAATAAGAAATGCATTTCTAAAAGATTGGGAAGGAAAAATAAAATGAGAATAAAAATAAGAAAAGTAATAACAGGAACAATATTAGGAACAATGCTAATTCCAACTACTATAGCAATGGCATCAGTAACTAAAGGTGAAGAATATGCAGTGGAATATCAATCATTTCATTCAACAAGTAAATTAGATAATAAGGTATATTTAAAATTAAGAAAATAAAGATAGAAGAGCAAGACATTTAAAAGTTTTTAAATGTCTTGCTACATAATGGAGAGAATATGAGAGCATTAAAAGAGATAATGGCAACACCTATTAATTCGCTGTTTATAGTTTTAGTAATGATAATTTCATTAATATCTATAAATGTGGTAAATCAAATTATATATGGTGGATATTCTAGGTTTAATTCAGAGAGAGCTTTTAATAAGGAACATATAGCAATTGAATTAAATGAAGAGGTAAATAACATAATAAATAAAATAACAGAAATAGAATCAGGATTTATAACTAATAAAATGGGAGTTAATGTTCCTATGCCTGGTGGATTTTTTCACAAAAGATCATTATAATTCATCAGAAAAAGTTGCAATTATTGGATCAATGAATGAAAAGTTATCTTATATTAAAAATGGGAAAAGATATATTGATGTAGATAATCAAACATATGAAGTTATTGATATTTTAAAAGATAATGGAACTGAATGGAATCATTCTATGCTAACTCCTATAAGTTCATTAGGCGAAAAGGAACTAGAAAATGTAGAATGGATAAATGTTTCTAAAAAAGAATTTAATGATGGAATTTTAGATCAAATTAATAATGTCTTTGAAAATGCAGAAGTTATAAATAATAATATTCACTAGCTTGTAAGTTTTGGGTTGATGAAATAAAAAGAAAAATAGCAATAAAAATTGTTTTAGGTGCAAAGTGGAGAGATGTAATTGAAGAAATATTTTTAAAGTTAACAATATTATCGTTACCAGCACTAATAGTAGGAATTGTTACAAGTGAATATATAGGGAATGAAATAACAGGTAAATTATTAAGGACAACAATGAATAATATAGGTATATCATTTATAAGCTTCATTTTAGTATTATGGATAATATTATTTCTATCTATATAAGTGTTTATAGATTAAAGAAAATTAATATTATTGATTTTTTGAGGTAAAGAATTATGAGAAATAGTAAGTTAATTAAGCTTTTAATAAAAAAGGACAAGGTGGTAAGTCTACTATTAATAATAGAATTTATCTGTATCTTTATATTATTTTATAATATTCAAAAAGATTTTAATATTTTAGATGTGGTTAAAAAAACTAAGAATTATGAGTGGAATAAAGAAGGAAGTTATTCACTTGGAATTGCTTTAGATTCAAGTTTTGATGGAAAAGTTGGTGATATTGTAGGTTTTTATAAAGAGCTAAAAACTTATGAAAATGCAGAACTTGTAGCTCCAATGCTATCAACAACAGGAACAACGGAGTGGATTAAAGGGGATTATAGAAAAGATATATACACTCCTTTTTCAGCAAATTCATCTACAGAAGTTGTTAAAGAAGATGGGTCAATGCATTTAAATCTGCCAATAAGGGTTTGTAGTAATGATTATTTAAAGAATATAGGAATGGAAATAGACAAAGTAGGAAAAGACAATGAAAGATATGTTATATTAGGAGAGAAATTCAAAAAAATTATAAGATAGGTGATACTATTAAATTTAGAGAAAACGATGGTATAGAATTTAAGGTTATAGGTTTTGCTAAAGAAAAAACTATGATGAGTTACTCTAAAAAGTATTCAGAAGAATATCCTTTTTTAGATAATTCTTTAGTAGTTTTACTTAATGAAAGTGATTTAAATGATAAAATGCTACTACGAGAAGCTCTTTTATTAAACACTATGAACATTAAATTTAAAGATGGAGATTATGATTTATTTAAAAGTGATATTTTTAAAATAGGAGAAAAGCATAATTTAAAATTAACTATACTTGAAAACAAAAAAGAAGTTTTAAGTGAAATAGAAAAATTAGATGCACAGGTTAAATATTCTATATTAAGAAGTATTATATTTTTAGTAGCAGGTCTTTGTTCATTAATTGGAACAATTATTTATTCAATTTATGAAATGAGAAGAGAACTTGGAATAATTGTATCATTAGGAGCAAGTAAGAAAGATTTATTTATTGTAAGTACGGTGAAAATATTTTTAATTGGAACAATAGCATTTATTATATCAACAATTTTAAATTATAGTGGCTTTATAAATATATGTGGAAATGGATGGTATCTTGTAGAATCAACAAAAACAGACTTTTTAATAGTTTTGTTTGCAATGATAATATTAACTATAATATCAGCAATTTATCCATTACTTAAAGTTAATAAAATGGATATTGCAAGGTTAGTTGGGGGTGAAAAATAATGGTGAAAATAAATTTAAAAGGTGTTACTAAAATTTATGGAAAAGGTGATAGTGCTGTAACTGCTTTAAAGAATGTAAATTTAAAAGTTGAAAAAGGTGAGTTTATTTCAATTATGGGTGTTTCAGGTTCAGGTAAAAGCACTTTACTTAATATAATTGGATGCGTAGACAAGCCAGCTGATGGAATATATGAATTAAATGGAGTAGATTATTCAAAAGAAAGTTTTAATGAACTTTCAAAGATAAGAAATAAAGAGATTTCTTTTATATTTCAAAACTTTGCATTAATAGAAGAATTAACAGTTAAAGAAAATATATTTTTGCCACTTGATTATAGAAAAGGTAAAGTAGATAAAAAGAAAAATTTAGAAGAACTTGAAAAGATGGGGTTGGTTGAACTATTTTCAAAAAAAGTGAAAGACTTATCAGGAGGACAGAAACAAAGAGTAGCAATAGGAAGAAGTTTAGTTCAAGGAAGTGAAGTAATACTTGCAGATGAACCAACAGGAGCTTTAGATGAAGAAAATTCTAAGATAATAATGGAATTATTAGAAGAGTTAAATAAAGAAGGAAAAACTATTATAGTAGTAACTCATAATAAATTTGTAGAATCATATAGCAAAAGAAAATTATATATGAAAGATGGAAATTTAAGTGAAGCTATAAAAATAAAAAGATAAACAATATATAAAATAGTTTAAAACTAATAAGCACAGTAAAATTAAATTACTGTGCTTATTTACTAACTTAATCCAAAGGATAAAAGAAGTTGTCCTAATATATAAGTAAGCATTATATAAAAATTATAGTGTTTAAATGCTTTTTTGAATAAGCTTATGCTAAGAAGAGAATCTGAAATAGTAAATAGTAATGCTCCTACTAGTGCTATGAGTGATAGATAGTGTCTACTATTAAAATTATTTAAGATTGCAAGTCCAAGCATTAAGCATATAAAGAAAATATATATAACTACTGGTATTTTCAAATTATCTAAGTTTGGTTTAAGGCAGTTAAACATAAGAAATGCAAAGATAATTATAAATATGAGTATTGGTAAATAAGCTAATTTAAATGGAGAAACATTTATTAAAGTATAAAATTTTAAAATATAAAATAAATGTCCTATTAAAAAAGCTATTAAACCAAATAGGAATAGTGTCTTATTCTTATCAAAGATTAAGAATATATCTCCAATAAATCCAAAAATTAAGGCTAAGTAAATATATGGATTTGGTGTTTTAGATATACTTGAAATAAATATAAGTAATAAAGGCATTAAAAAAACTTTTGTAATACAACGAAATCTATCATTTTCTACATAACAAAAAAAGAGATGTAGAAGGGAAACTATAAAAAATAAACTGAAAAAAATTGTACTCATAAAAATAACTCCTTTAATAATCTATATATAAATTTTAACATATTTTAAGTATAAAGGTTCACAAAAGACTTTAAATATTAAAAGTTATTATATTGACTTAAAGTGTACTCTAAGGGATATACTAATAAATAAGTAATGAAACTAAAGAAAAGCGAGGATGATATAAATGGAATTTAAAGTATTAAATAAAGTAAATAGTCCAGAAGATGTTAAAAAACTTAATAAAGAAGAATTAAATGTTTTAGCAAGTGAAATAAGAGATGCTCTAATCAAAAATGTAAGTTATACAGGAGGACATTTTGGTCCTAACTTAGGTGTAGTTGAAATGACAATAGCACTTCATTATGTTTTTAATTCACCAATAGATAAAATAGTATATGATATATCACATCAATCATATGTACATAAAATGCTGACAGGAAGAAAAAATGCTTATATAAATAAAGAGGATTTTAAAAGCTTAAAAGGTTATACATCACAATATGAAAGTAAGCACGATTTCTTTACAATAGGGCATACATCAACTTCAGTAAGTTTAGCTTGTGGATTAGCAAAAGCTAGAGATGTTAAAGAGGAAAAAGGAAATATAATTGCGCTTATAGGAGATGGTTCTTTAAGTGGAGGAGAAGCTTTTGAAGGGTTAAATAATGCAGCTGCTTCAAATAAAAATATTATAGTTTTAGTAAATGATAATGATATGTCTATTGCAGAAAATCATGGTGGAATGTATAAAAACTTAAAATTACTTAGAGACACAGAAGGAAAAGCGGAAAATAACTTCTTTAAAGCAATGGGATTTGATGAGTATCATTTTGTTAAAGATGGACATGACATTCAAAGTTTAATAGAAGTATTTAGGAAAGTTAAAGATGCAGATCATCCAGTAGTAATTCATGTCCATACAACTAAAGGAAAAGGATATAAGGATGCAGAAGAAAACAGAGAAAATTTCCACTATGTAATGCCGTTTAATTTAGAGACTAAAAAGCCATTAATGGAAATGCCAAAAGAAACTTATGCAAGTCTTTCAGGAAAGCTTCTATTAGAAAAAGGAAGAAAAGATAAAACTGTAGTTGCATTAACAGCAGGAACACCAGGATTTGTAGGTTTAGTTCCTTTCAGAGAAGAACTTAAAGAACAGTATATAGATGTTGGAATAGCAGAAGAACATGCGATAGCTTGTGCATCAGCAATGGCATTTGCAGGAGCAAAACCAGTAGCATCGTTTGCAAGTACATTCATTCAAAGAACATATGATCAAATGTCACATGACTTAGCAATAAATGATAATCCAGCTTTAGTATTAGTTTATAATGGTGGAATTACAGGAGCTGACGTTACTCACCATGGAATATTTGATATTC
>NZ_JBOGCC010000038.1:0-32749 GCF_051656525.1 Clostridium sp.
CAAATATTCTTTTACTTTTAGTAAATTTTATTTGATCCTCATATGGCAGTCCCTTCTTTATGTTTTCTAAAACTTTCCTAGTTCTATCAACTAAACTTTCTTCAAGTGCAATACTTCCTGTTCTAGGATATGTTATAAACTTCTTCTCATAAAGACTCTGTGCAACCTTTAAAACCTTATCCGAAGTCCATCCCTTATATTTACTTGTTACATGCCCTTGTAAGTTTGATAGATTGAATAAAAATGGTGGATAATCTTTTTTCTTTTCTGTTTCTTTTAAGACTATCTTTCCTTTTTTATTCTCTATAGCCTTTCCTATTACTGCTAGATCATTTCTATTTTCAAACTTCTCTGAGTTTTCTAAATAATAAAGCCCTTCATATTCTTTATTTTCTTCAGTTTTGAATGTAGCTACAAGTTTATAGTAGGTACTTGCTTTAAAGTTTTCTATTTCTAAATCTCTATCATAAATAATTTTAAGAGTTGGAAGCAATACTCTACCTATATTTAAAATTTTCCCATCTTTATTCAAGTTATACCTTATAGTTGCAACAGATGTAAGATTTATTCCTATAATCCAATCTGCCCATTGTCTTCCAATTCCTGCATCTTGAAGTGGCTGCATTTCAGAATTCAATTTTAAATTGTTCATTCCTTTTTTAACCTCAGCTTCTGTCCACTCATTTAATAAAATTCTATATATAGGCTTTTTTATCTCATAATGCATGAACAGCTCATCAGATATTACTTGCCCTTCTCTATCGAAATCTGTTGCTGATACGATGCTATTCACATCTTCTCTATCCATTAATGATTTTATTATCTTTAATT
This sequence comes from Clostridium sp., assembly GCF_051656525.1. Taxonomy (GTDB): domain Bacteria; phylum Bacillota; class Clostridia; order Clostridiales; family Clostridiaceae; genus Clostridium. The sequence continues at coordinate 832 of NZ_JBOGCC010000038.1, forward strand.
GCTTTGCTGCACCCTTATCTTCTATATTTTTATTAATTCCATCATTTTTTACTTTATATTTAAATTTTTCAGGAATAAACGGAAATTTTTCCATTCTCCATCCCTTCATATTTTCATCATAGTCTTTGGCATCATATAATTGTAGAAGATGTCCAAATGCCCACGTTATTATGTAATCTTCACCTTCAAAGTAACCATCTTTTCTTCCTTTTATTTTATATGCATCCGCAATATTTTTAGCTACTGATGGTTTTTCTGCTATTATAACTTTTTTCAAATTATCAGCTCCTAAACATTTTTAAATAAACATAAACCTTCTATGCAAATTAAGAAAACCTTCTAAAAAGAAGGTCATCTTAAAATTATACTATTAATCTTTTAAAATTCCAAATTAAATTACATTTCATTTAAATACCAAACTCCAAAGTTTAAGTATCCTGCAAATATAGTCCATAAAAGATATGGTAATATCATAAATCCAGCAACTTTATCAGTTTTATAAAACTTTATAAATGTTATTATAATGAATATTAATAATACTATTAACTCTAGGAATGCTACTCCATATAATTTAAGTCCAAAAAATATTATAGACCAAAGAAAATTTAAGATTAGTTGTATCCCATAAATAAAAATACTATTTCTCCCTGTTTTTTTTCTTTCTTTCATATAAACTCTATAAGATGCGATTCCCATTAATAAGTATAAAATAGGCCATACTACTCCAAATACCCAACCTGGAGGAGATAATGGTGGTTTTACTAAATCTAAATAAACTGCCCTACTACTTCCTCCACTTATAAGTGAAGATAAAAATCCTCCTATAATTGGTATTAGTACTGCTACTATAAATGGTTTAAATTCAAATTTTCCATCAACTTTAAAGATATTCATTTGACCTCTCCTAAAATATTATTCTTATAATATTTTATACGTTAACTAATCACATTATTCTTTAATTTATATCTGAAAACTCTATTTCTACCTTTTCCTCTAAACTATTTATGTTTCTATTTATATCTATTGGTCCATCACTTCCATCTAAACCTAGTTTTATTATAAATTCATTTCTAATATAATTATCTGAATGTAATTTTATTTCCCCTTTATGAGCTTCTATTATTTCTCTGCATAAATATAATCCTAGTCCACTACCTTCATTCTCCCTATTTAATCCATTATCCAATTTTTTGAATTTTTCAAATATATTTTTCTCTTCTAACTTATCTATCCTAATTCCATTATTAGATACTAGTATATATACACTATCTGTATATTTTACAACCTCAACATCAATTCTTTCTCCCTTTTTCTCTCTATACTTAACACTATTTGATAAAAGATTTAATATTGCTCTTTCTATAAGTTCTCTGTCTACTCTAGCTATTATTTCTTCATCACTTACATCAAATACTATCTCCATATCCCTTTCTTTAATATATCTTGCACTCGCTTGTACTACTTCCTCAACAACTTCTACAATATTATATCTCTTTTTATTTAAAGTTAAATATCCTTCTGATATCTTATTTGCATCTATAAAATTATTAATAGTTCTAATAAGCCTCAGACAATTTTTCTTTATTAAAGTATTATTTGAACTTATTCCTTCTAAATTTCTTTTTTCTAATTTTATTTCATTTACTTCTAATGCCGAACTAACTATATTAATTGGTGTTCTAAGTTCATGACTTATATTAGTATAAAATTCATTTTTAACATTCTCTTTTCTTATATAGCTTTCATATTCTCTAATTACTTTTTCATATTTTAAAATATCATTTATTTTCTTTATATAAAAAATTTTTATATCATCTTCTATTTTAGATTTATGAATCTCAACATTTATTTCTTCACCATTCACATTTAACTTAGCTCTTTCTCCATTCTTAGTTTTCACTAAAATTTTATTACATAGTTCGTTAGTATCAAAGATATTAGAACTCTTTAATTTTAAAAGCTCCATTGCTTTTTTATTTGCATATTTAATTGCATCACCATCTATTATAATTCCCTCACTAAATCCATCTATTATATTATAATGGTAAGTTTCTTCTCTTTTTTTCATTTTACTCAATTCTTCAAGTATTGTTTTTCTTGTTTTTATTCTATTACTTATTACTTTAGTTTCTTTTTTATTCTTTTTTACCTTCTCCTCAAGTTCAACGAACTCAAGACTATACACTTTCTCTGAAATTCCCTCATATATTAAAAAATATGCAAGCATTCTAAGAGTATTAACTAAAAATATATATTGATACCTACTTCCTAAAAAGACTATTTTCAATATTGCTATCACAAATAAAATTATCATATAACTTATAATTTTAAAGTCTTTTATATTATTCTTTTTAAGTAATTTATAACATATGATTAAAAGGCTTCCCCCAACTACTAAATATATTTTTATTGGTACTTTTAAATACATCAATAAAAATATATAAATACTATTTATTATTAGTGCTATTATATTTATCATAGCTACTTGTATGTTAGTTACACCTTTTACCCACAATACTATTGCTAATAATACTACTATAACCTCAAAATTTCCTATACAAACAGATATAACCAAATTCACTGTATAATACACATGTTCACTTTCAATTAAAACTTTAGTTATTATTTTGAAATACTCTAATAACCCTATTCCCATAAAACTAATCCCTAAGTATTTATAAAAACTATCATTTTTTCTAAGCATTGATATTATAGATAATCCTATAGCAATAGTTCCACAGTATATATAGGTTAAATCTACGTATACACTATAATTTTTATTTAAATATCCTGTTAAATAAAATAAAGTTTGTATAGTTATTGCTACACAGCCTATATATAAATATCTTTTTACCTCTATCTTCCTTCTCATCTTTACCCTACCCTAGAAAATTTTAGAACTACCTCAGTTCCTACACCATATTTACTCTTTACCTCTATCTTTCCATTTTGTGCTTCAACTAATTTTTTAACTACATACATTCCAATACCACTACTTTTATCTAGTCCCCTTTTATCCTTAGCTCCCTTACTATATCTGTCAAAAATCCTTTCAGTAAGTTCGTTATTCATACCTATTCCTGTATCTTTAAGATAGATATACACACACTCTCTAGTAGCTTCTATATATAATTTTATTCCACCCTTTTTTCTATTATATTTTATTGCATTTGAAATAATATTAAGCATTATTCTTTCCATATAATCTCTATTAAATTCTACAAAAACCTCTTCTTCTTCTGTATCAAAGACCATTTCAATTTCTTCTTCTTTTGCATATTGAACTAATCCACCAAAAATATCTTCTATAAACTCAACTATATTTTCCCTCAACATTATTCCATTTCCTAAAAATCCAAGTTCAATTTTACCTATATCAATAATATTATTTGTTAATCTTCTAAGCCATAGTGCATTTTGCTTACATATTTTCTTATGACTCTCAAGTTCTTTTAAGTTTTCTTCTTTTAAATATATATCTTGCACTTGAACAGAAGAGTATATAACATTTATAGGTGTCTTTAGATCATGACTTATATTTGATAAGAATTTCTTTTTCATTTCTTCACTTAGCTTTTTCTCCTTAATAATATTTTCAATATTATTACCTTTAATCTGAAAAGTTAAATCCGTCAACAAAAGAATTTCTTCTCCCTTATCATTCTTTTCATCTTCATATTCAATTGCTATTTTCTTTTTTGTTTTCTTAATCTCCCCAAAATAGATTTTTGAGCTTATTTTTTTAATTTCTTTATCTTCTATTAATTCTATTAAATCCATTAAATTTTTTCCAAGTAGAACACTTATAAATTTCTCCCCTAAAAGTTCCATTCCAGGCTTATTTATATAAACTATATTTCCCCTAATAGAATTTATAATTATTGTAGGTACCGGAATACTTCTAAAAAACTTTTTAAATGTCTGCTCTATTTCTCTTATATTTGCTCTACTTATATCTATTTCATTATTTTTATGTTTTAAATTACTACTAAGTTCTAATACCCGCTTTTCTGATTTATTAATTTCACCATTAACCTTATTATATGGTGCATTTAAAATTTCTTTAACAACATATATAAACAACGTATTACACAATACAAATGTTATTCCACCAGATATAAGCTCTAATATTATTATTTTATTAAATACATATTTACTAATCAGTATAGTCATATTTTTTATAATACTTAATATTAAATAAAATCTAATATAATTTACTTTGTTAGTCTTTATACTATTCTCATTTTCTACTCTTTTAAGCTTCTTAATAAGAAAGATTGTCCAAATACTTGCTCCTATAAGGATTATAGCCTCTACTATATAGTTTGACTCACCTATTCCCATTATGAATCCAAGTATTGTGAATATTATTATATACATAATATTCTTTTCTATATTTCTTTTCCCATATAAGTTATCTATTATAAATTTTACACCTAAAAGTATCTGTAACATTTTTATAATACTAAAATACTCCATTTTTGCATTAAATAATTCACCTAAAACATTTTCTTGTTTTAGAACAACTGCATATAAATTAAATATACTTATAGAGAAAAATATCCATGCACTATCTAATGCAATTGTCCTGTTCTCTTCATTTTTATTTGAAAATATTAAAAGTAATGCTATTAAACTAATTATTAAATAATAAAATTCTATTATAATTTCTATATCAAGTCCTAGACTTTTAAAACTTATAATTACTAATAAAATTATAATTAATTTAAAACATAATTTCCCTAGATTCTTCTTATCTATGTACACTATATCTATCATCTCATCCCCCATATTTCTATACCCTTTATCTTATTCTACTTTATTTTACTTTATTTGTGAATATTTTTATAATTTTCCTTTAAAAATAGAATAGGATTAGCTTTTAGCTAATCCTATTTATTCCTAATGTTCTACTATATCACTTTCTTTTAATTTACTAATAAACTTCTCGCTACTTTTATTAAATACTTTTTTAAATAATAATCCAATAATTATAAATGGAATTATAGTTATCAATAATATAACAAAATCTTGTATAAATAACTCTTGCACTCCACCTGCAACTAAATATCTCATACCATTTATTGCATACTTAAATGGTAATATTGGATTTAATCCTTTAAAGAAATTAGACATAACTTCAACTGGAAAAGTCCCTCCTCCTGCTGCAACTTGAAGAACTAAAAATATTATACATATAGCTTTTCCTATATTTCCAAATACAGAAACTATACTATAAATTATAGTTATAAAAACAAAGCTTACAAACATACTAAATAGTACAAAGCCCACTTTATTTAATACATAAGTTTTTAGTATAAACATATCTCCCATTGCTACTACAAAACCTTGCAGCATTCCAATAGTTATAAATGTTAAATATTTTCCTAAAAATATTTGATATGTTTTTATATTTTCTTTTTCCTTATCTATTCCCTTTATAGATACAGTTAGAACAGATACTAATATAAGTCCTCCAACCCAAATAGCTAAAGTTGTATAAAAAGGTGACATTGCTGATCCGTAGTTTGGAACTGTAAATAATCTATTTTCTTGGATATTTACTGGATTTCCAAGAAAATCACTTTCTCCTTTCCAATCATTAGTTAATAAATCTAATACACTATCTACATTATCTCCATTGTCAATTTTCTTTATTTTAGAAACTATATCACTTAATGTTTTTTGAATTTGTGGATAGTCTTCTTTTAAAACTTTAAGCTTCTCATTTGATATAGTAGCTCCACTTTTAAATACGCTTAATCCCTCTTTAACTTTTGGAAGAGCTTCTTTTGTTTTTTGAATAGTCTCTTCTGCACTATTTGCACCATCTAAAACTTTATCTATGCTACTATTTATTGCTGGCATTATAGTTTGATCATAACTTCCTACTATATTTCCAAGTAAATTAGATATACTAGAAAGTTTTTCTTTTAAAGTAGCTATATCTTCTTTTGAAATAGCTCCGTTCCCTTGTGCTATATTATTTAAACCATCTATAAAGTTTATAGTATTATTTATTTTTTCATTTAATCCATTTAACTTTCCTATAGTATTATCAAGTACTCCATTTTTATTTAAAGTAGTACATATATTTTTTACTGAACTGACTATTCCATTTATAGTTTGAAGTCTGCCATTTATCGCTGTAAAATTTTGTATAATCGCTTCTTTATCTATATTTTCATTTAAAGAATTCCCCATTTCTAAGGCACCATCAATTAATTTCTTTCCAAGAACTAAATCATCTTTTATTACTGGCGATATATTTTTTATAGACTCCTTTGAATTTTGAAGAAATGTTTCACTTGAGTTTAATATATCTGACGCTTTATTTAAAGTTTCTTCAAAACTTGGAACTATGGCATTTATCTTTTCTACCATTTGATTTACTGTTATAGTTCCATCATAAGCCTTATTTATAAGTTCACCAATTTTATCAGAATTACTATTTAAATCATATAATGTTTTTACTCCATTTTGTATTTTAGGTCTTTCATTTACGTACTCAATTCCAATTTCATTAAAAGCTTTAAAAATAGCTCCATTAACTGCCTTAACTAGACTACTATCAACATTACCTTTTATAGTTTGAACGCCTTTATCTGTTATTTTTGGTGCTATTGCATTTGCTCCCTCATTTACAGTATAAATTAAATCTGGCTTTATTATTTTATCTGAAGTTAATGAAATTGCATCTTTCGAAAAATTTTCTGGTATTTCTATACTTGCAAAAACCTCTCCTCTTTCAACTGCAATTTTAGCTTTCTCTTTATCCTCAAAAACCCATCCTAATGAATTATTGTTCTTTAATTCATTAACTACCTCCTCACCTACATTTATCTTCTTTCCCTTAAACTCTGCTCCTTTATCTTCATTTACAACTGCAATTTTAATCCCTTTAGTATTTCCATATGGATCCCATGATGACTTTATATTAAACCATGCATATAGAGAAGGAAGTATAATAAGTCCTATTACTACAACTAAAGCTACCCAATTGGTAGCTATCTTAACTACATCTTTCTTAAATATCTTAAAAATATTCTTCATTAAAAATTCCCCTTCTTTTAATATTATATTTATATAATATCAGAAAAATGACCAAAAGTCATTTTTTATTTTTGTAAAAATAATATTTACTTCAAATAACTTTTCAATTTTCTCTAAACCTTTAATATAACTCATCTATTTTTAATTTCCTTTAACAAAAAGGAGTTGCCTTGCAACTCCCTCTAATTTCTTAATTTTAAATTTTCAACTCTAAATTACTCAACATCCCTATAAGCAAGAAGTGCATTTAAATTATCAAAAGAATATACTGTCATAGTTTTTTTATTACCATAACCTCCATAAAGCACACTTTTTTTATCAAGTATTTGATATGCATTTAGCTTTCTTAATGCTAATTCATATAACTCATTATTTTTCTCTATTTCCGCTATTTGAAGTAAATTTGCATAAATTGATGTTGATTGTACATCTGATTCTACTGCTCCTGTATTTGGATTATAGAAACTATATATAGCACCATCTTCTTTAAATTTTTCTACTATCCAATTTACACTTTTAGATATATTCACTCCTGCTTCTGCTTCATTTAAAAGAATTATTGTATTTAAAAGCATATCTACATTTTCATTATCATATTTTTTTGTTTTTATATTATAAACTTTTCTATAAAGGGGTACATTATCACTAATAAATCCACCTTGTAGAATTTTTTCTGACTCTGTATAAATACCTTTCCATTTAAAATCTATATTAGTTAAATATTTTAATGCTAATAAATCAATATAACATAATGTTACATTATCGCTATTTCCTGTTCCATCATTAAAATCAACTAATACATTTCCTTCTTTTAAATTTTTATATAATCCATTTGCAATTTCTATTGCATAATATCTATATCTAACACTATCCCATTTTTCTCCTGCTATTATTAAGGCTTTTATTATTCTAAGTTCATCTATTGTTGCTGACACAGATGATTTTACATCTCCATCTATCCTCCAACTTAAAAGTCCATTTTTTAGCATCATATTATTTTTTATATATTCAAATGTTTTATTAAAGCCTTCTTCATCATTTCTTTCTATATAATAAAGAAGCATTAATCCCTCTGATTCAGATAATACCGAGTCTCCCTTTGTAATATCTCCTTCATTTTTTTCATTTAAATAATTTGTTTTTATTCCACCATTTGCTGTAGTCATATGATTTTCTATAAAATTATATAGAAGCTCCTCTCTACTTGTTGGTTGACCACTTCCCCATGTCTCAACCACTTTAACTGGTACAAAATATGGCATTAATATTTTTGCTCCTATTAATGTTACTAATGCAACTATTAGAGCAACTGTTATTCCCACCCTTATACTTTTTTTATTTCCCATATTAAACTTTTTCTATATTTTATAGAAAACTCCCCTCTCTTTATAATTTTATTCTCTGTATAAAAGTTTATACACTTCATAGTTAAAGTCTATTCTATCCACATAATTTTTAGTTTCTTTAAAAGGTATTACTGTTAGTATTTTTCCATCTTTTGAATACTCAGGATTTTTAAGCCACTTATTTACATTTCCTCTTCCTGCATTGTATGCTGCTAAAATAAGTTCTCTATTTCCATTAAATTCTTTAGATAAGTTATTTAAATACCAACACCCCATTTTTATATTAGTATTTTCATTATATAAAACATCTGGATTAAAATTCGTTCCACCCATTTGCTCCCATATCCATGCCCCTGTACTTTTAGTTATTTGCATTAATCCTATTGCATCTTTATGAGAGTGAGCATTTTCATTAAATCCACTTTCAGCTTTCATAACTGAAAGAACTAATAATGGGTCTAAATTATATTCTTTACTATATTCATTTACTATATCCTTATGAGCATATGGAAAAACATAATTTTTCATAACAAATATTCCACTTACTATAAGGATTATTGCAATAAGTATTCCTATTATTAACCTTTTTAATTTCATTCTCGTCCCTCTACTTTTTAAAGTTTCTCTTTAAAGAATGTTATTATATCTAAAACTTGTTCTTTAGTTTTTTCAAGTTCTCTATCATTATCTACTATTATATCTGCAAACTCTCTCTTTTTATCTAAAGGCATTTGTGCATTTATTCTATTTACTACATCATGATTGTTAAGTCCATCACGCCTTTTAACTCTTCCTATTTGAGTTTGACTATCTGCTACAACTAGTATGACATAATCCATTTCTTCATGTAAACCTGTTTCTATTAATGTTGGTGCATCTATTATTATTATCTTCTTCTTTTTCTTCTTTAGCTTTTCTATTTCCTTAAGAATTTCTTCTTTTATATATGGTATTATTATATTTTCATATTTTACTCTTTGACTTGGAAATCTAAAAATATGATTTCCAAATTCCTTACGCCTAAAATCACCACGCCAATCAAAAAAACCTTCTCCAAAGTTTACTCTTACTTTCTCTAATATTTCTGGATAAGTTATAAGAACTTCACGACTTATAACATCAGCATCAATTATATCAATATTTTCTTCTTTAAATATTGATGATACTGTCGACTTTCCTGTTCCTATCCCACCTGTAAGACCTATCTTCAACAAATTTTTCACCCTTTCTACTTTATGTCATACCATGTTTTCCCTGTATTTGAATCCACCTCTAGAGGTACATCTAATTTTAAAACATTTTCCATTTCCTCTTTTACAAGTCCCTTAACTTTCTCTAACTCATCTTCTTTAACATTTAAAATAAGTTCATCGTGTACTTGTAATAAAAGTTCACTTTTTAAGTTTTCCTTTTGTATTCTATTATATACATTAATCATTGCTATTTTTATAATATCCGCTGCGCTACCTTGAATTGGTGCATTCATGGCAAGTCTTTCTCCAAGTGCTTTTACTATTCTATTTGAAGATTTAATTTCTGGTATAAATCTCTTTCTATTTAAAATAGTAGTACATATTCCTGTTTCTTTTGCATCTTCTACTACTTTTTCAAGATATTCTTTTATTTTAGGATATCTTGAGAAGTAAATCTCCATATATGAACTTGCTTCTTTTTTAGTTATTTTTAAATCTTGTGCAAGTGAGAAATCGCTCATTCCATATACTATACCAAAGTTAACTGCCTTTGCTCTAGACCTCATTAAGCTAGTTACTTCATCAACTGGTACATTAAATACCTCTGCTGCAGTTTTAGTATGAATATCACTATGCTCTTTAAATGCATTTATCATATTCTCATCTTCACTTATATGTGCAAGAACTCTTAATTCTATTTGAGAATAATCTAGTGATAAAAGTATATCCTCACTATTATCTGGAATAAAGAACTTTCTTATTTCTCTTCCCATTTCATATCTTATAGGAATATTTTGAAGATTTGGCTCAGTACTTGAAAGTCTTCCTGTTGTAGTTACTGTTTGATTAAAGTTTGTATGAATCTTTCCATCAGTATCTATTAATGCCTTTATTCCTTCTACATAAGTTGAATATATTTTGCTTATTTGTCTATAATACACTATCTTTTCAATTATAGGATGATCATCCTTAAGCTTATTTAATACATCTACATTTGTTGAATATCCAGTCTTTGTTTTCTTAATAACTCTTAAGTCTAGTTTCTCAAAAAGAATAACTCCAAGTTGCTTTGGTGAGTTTATATTAAACTTCTCTTCTGCTAAAGCATATATTTCTTCTTCTGTTTTATCTAATTCTCCTTTGAATTTAACTTGAAGAGAATCTAATACTTCTCTATCTATCTTAAATCCTACGTTTTCCATATCAGCTAAAACAAACATTAATGGATGTTCTATATCATAATATAATCTATCCATATTTTCTTTTCTTATTTTATCTTTTAAATCTTTTTCTATAGCTTCTAAATAAGTTACTCCATTTAATATTATTTCTTCTTTGCTATCTCCCTTTACTTCTTCAAATATAGTAAATAAAGATACCTTATCAACTGAATAATCACCTTTTGATGAATCAATAATATATGCACCTATTGCTGTATCAAAATTAAAGCCTTTTATTTTAATATCATTATTAAGTAATATTTTTACTAAAGCTTTTCCATCATGTATAGTTTTTTCAATCTTTTCATTTTGGAAGAAATCTTTTAATAAGGATATATTAATATGCTCCATATCTAGTTTATATACTTTTTTCTTTTCTCCAAAATGAATAGCCTTAATTTTTCTTTCTGAATTTAATGGAGTATGTTCTTCTACATATGTTATATAATATTTATTATTTTTACTTAAGAATTCATTTAAATCTTTTTCTTCTAATTCTACAACTTGGATAGGTTCCTCTTCTTTTTCTTCTTCTACAACTAATTTACCTATTGTATTTCTATTCATTCCAAGCTTTAATAATAACTCTTTTGCCATAACTGGATTATCTTCTTTTTCACCTTCTATAGCTTCCATTATACCTGTAATTGGTGCATTAACTTCTATTGTTGCAAGTCTCTTACTAAAAATTGCTTGCTCTCTATTTTCTTCAAGATTCTCTTTTAATTTCTTCCCTGATAATTCATCGATATGTTCTAAAACATTTTCAACAGAACCATAATCTTTTATTAATTTAAATGCAGTTTTTTCTCCTACACCTGGAACTCCTGGAATATTATCACTCTTATCTCCCATAAGCCCTTTTACATCTATAAACTGAGTTGGAGTTACGCCAAATTCCTCTATAAATGTTTCTTCATTATATATAGCTACTTCTGAAACACCTTTTTTAGTTATTACTACATTTATATTAGTATCTGCTAATTGTAGAGCATCTTTATCTCCTGTAACAATAAATACTTCAATTCCATGTCTACTAGCTTCTTTTGCAATAGTTCCAATTAAGTCATCTGCTTCATATCCTTCAAGTTCATATGAATCAATACCTAAGTACCCTAAAAGCTCTTTCATAATTGGAAATTGTTCATATAATTCTGGAGCCATCTTTTTTCTTCCAGCTTTATAATCTTTGTATTCTTTATGTCTAAATGTTGGTGCTTTCTTATCAAATGTTGCTATTATATATTTTGGGTTTATATCTTCCTTCATCTTTATAAGCATATTTACAAAACCATAAATAGCATTTGTATGTATTCCTTCACTATTGGTTAAGGTCTGTGGAATTGCAAAAAACGCTCTATTCATAAGTGAATTTGAATCTAATATTAATAATCTTTCCATCTCTTCCTCCAGTTATCTTTTTTCTTTTAATAATTATATCATTTTATAGTTAATTTTAGTAATTAAGTTCTTGTAATTTTTTCTAACATTAAAAAATGCTTAAATCTAATTCCTTAGATAAATCACTTAATAATTCAATTCCTGCAATACTATTTCCTTTTTCATCTAATGCAGGTCCATATACTCCTATGCCCATTCTCTTTGGGACAGCACCTAAAATACCTCCTCCAACTCCACTTTTAGCTGGAATTCCTATCTTAACTGCAAATTCTCCTGAAGCATCGTACATGCCACAAGTAACCATTATAGTTTTTACTACTCTACAAATATCCTTTTCTATAAGTCTTTCATTATTCCAAGGAATTATTCCATCATTAGCAAGAACTGCTCCAAATCTTGCTAAGTCCATAGCTGTTCCTTCAATGGCACATTGTTTGAAATAAAGTGATAATATTTCTTCTACATTCCCATCTAAAATTTTGTTTCCCTTCATATAATATGCAAGAGCTCTATTTCTATCCCCAGTTTCTTTTTCCGATATGTATACTTCCTCATTTATGCTTATGTTTTCATTATTTGTTGCCTTCTTTAAAAAGTCTAATAACCTATTTAATTTTTCTTCTTCATTATTTCCTTTTATTAAAGAAGTAGTCATTATAGCCCCTGCATTTATCATAGGATTATATGGTCTTTTAGTATCCTTTGTTTCTAAATTTACTATTGAATTAAATCCCTCTCCTGTTGGTTCTACGTTTACTTTCTCTAAAACCTTTTGATATCCATTATCTTTAATTGCTAGCATAAGACTTACAACTTTTGATATACTTTGAATTGTAAACTTCTTATTGCATTCACCTGCACTAAATTCTCTTCCATCTAATTTAACTATAGCCACTCCTAAATCATCTCTATTACCCTCAAGTAATGCTGGAATATATGACGCCACATTTCCAAGCTTTCCATACTTTCTATTTTTTTCAACTAACTCTTCTAATAGTTTATTCAAAACTTACACCTCGTCCCCTAATCTTTAGTACTTCTATTATATTACTTATTAAGTTTCCATACAATAAAATGAGAATTTCTAAAACTTCTATCAATATGTTTTCAATAAATTCAAATTTTCTTTTATAAGAATAACCTTTCATATGATAAAATGATACTAATAAATATATTTGGAGGTAAAATTATGATTAAAAATTTAAATACAATGCTTGAAAAATATGCAGATTTAATAGTGAAAAAAGGACTTAATATTCAAAAGGATGGACTTTTATTTATAAACTCTCCAATTGAATGTGCAGAGTTTTCTAGAATAATTTCAGAAAAAGCTTACAAAGTTGGAGCAAAAAATGTTTATATTAACTATGGAGATGAAAACTTCTCAAAAATAAAACTTGAAAATGAATCTATAGAAACTTTAAAAGAAGTTCCTGATTTTGAAATTGAAAAATACATGTACTATCAAAGAAATGGTGCTTCATTCCTTTCAATTTCAGCTAGTAACCCAGAACTTTTAAAAGATATAGATGGAAATAAAATAGCTACTTCATCACAAGCAAGAAGCATAGCTTTAAAAGATTACTATGAAAAAGTAATGAATAATGAAAATGCTTGGTGTGTAGTTTCTGTTCCATCAAAAGCTTGGGCTAAAAAAGTATTCCCAGAACTTAATGAAGAAGATGCTGTAGATGCATTATGGGATGCTATATTTAAAATAGTAAGAGTTGATTTAGAAAATCCTGTAGATGCTTGGGATAAACACTCAAAAAGCTTAAAAGAAAATATTAAATTCTTTGAAAAATATAATTTCAAAAAATTAAAATATACAAATTCAGTAGGAACAGATTTAGAAATAGAGCTTCCTAAAAACCATATTTGGTGTGGTGGTTCTGATGTAACTACAAGTGGTGTTGAATTTATTGCAAATATGCCAACTGAAGAAATATTTACTCTTCCTAAAAGAGATGGTGTAAATGGAATAGTTTACTCAACTAAACCATTAAACTACAATGGAACTTTAGTAGATAACTTCAGCTTAACTTTTAAAGATGGTAGAATTGTAGACTTTACTGCAAAAGAAGGCTATGATGCTTTAAAAAGCTTAATAGAAACAGATGAAGGTTCTCACTACTTAGGAGAAGTTGCACTTGTTCCTTATGATTCACCAATTTCAAATTCAAATATTCTTTTCTATAATACATTATTTGATGAAAATGCTTCATGTCACCTTGCAATAGGTCGTGCATATGGTAGCTGTATTAAAGATGGTGAAAAAATGACTGAAGATGAATTATTAAAAGCTGGTGCAAATAACTCATTAAAACATGTTGACTTCATGGTTGGATCTAAAGATTTAAATATTATTGGATATACTCATGATGGAACTGAAGTTAAAATATTTGAAAATGGTAACTTTGCTTTTTAAATAATCTAAAAAAGGACTGCTAAAATTTTAGCAGTCCTCTTCTTTACTCTTCATCTTTTTGATTTGAATCTTCTTTATTCAAGTCAACTGATACTTCTAATTCATTTTTAGGCATTGCTTTAGCAACCTTTTCTCTATAGTCTTCTATAGCTTTCTCAAGTGCATTTGCAAACACTCCAAACCTTCTTTTTACCGTTCCCTTAAAACAAACCTTTTGTATTATTATATTTGCCCATTGGAATGCACCTGGCGTATCTTCAGTTTCTTCTAATGTTATTTTAGTACTTTCATCAGTTTCTTTTTCAAAAGTATATGTTGAAACATATACCATTTTATCTTTAACACTAGTTATCTGATAAAGTTCATTTAATTTATAATCAGTTATCTCTACTCTACAAGTTCCTGTTTTAGCTGAATAAGTTCCTACAGTTTTTGTTACATAACACCCTATAGGTTCCTTCTCATTAAATTTTGGAAAGTCTCTTTTTGCAGTTCTTATAAAAACTTTAAAAACCTCTTCCACTGGATAATCAATTATTGTTGAATTTACAAATCCCAAACCATTGCCCTCCTAAATTCATATTTCATATCTACATTTTACCATATAACTATTCTTTTATTCTACTATAATAATAATATGTTTTTAATGCATACATTGTATGTCTATGAATTGCCATAATCTTCTGTTCTTTCTCTGCATCTATTCCTATAATCCTATTATATGTCATATGAATTAAACTAATATAAATTTTTTCTTTAGTACTATACAATCTTCCTTTGCTATCTTCCTCTTCAATTACACTCTTTATTTTACAAATAATTTCAGATTGCCTATCAACTAAATTCTTTACATCTTTATCTAATTTCATTTTATTTTTCGTGTAATCACATATTTCCATATATTTGTCCCTATTTTTTTTGAATTCATCCCTATATAAATTTTTATTAAACATCGAGTTTAATAAAATATATTGATTTTCAAAATTTAGTCCCAAATTTTCGAATAGATTCACACCACTAAGTAGTGCAAAATCCTCATCTTTAAAATCTATCATTTTCCTTGATTTTAAATTCATATACATTTCTAAAATTCGTGATTGTTCACAAAATAATTTTTCTACCTTCTCCATTACTATAGGACCACCATACCTTTCTAGTTCTCTAATATATGGATGCATCTCTATATTATATATTACCTTCTCGCTCTCTAATTTATTTATCCATCTTTCTACTTCTTTATATATACAATACACTTTACTCTCATCTAGACACTTTATTCTTAATCTTATATGATTTTTTTCATCTTTATACCTAATAAAAAATATATCATTTGCTAATTTATTTTTATTTAAAATTTCATTTAATTCAAAAATATATTTTCCTATCATCTCCATAGTTCTATTATTATCATAATATATTTTAAAATATATCCATTCACTAAATAAATTAAATTTTCTACGTTTATCATTAGATGAAATTTCTCCTTTTAATAAATCCACATCGCTTTTAATTTCTAATTTTTCAATTTTTTCTTTACTTTTTTCTTTACTTTTTTCTTCACTCATATTTTCATTATCCATTAATTGAAATACAAATTCTCCAATATATTTTCCTGTTCGAGTTTCTATCCATATTTCATCTTCACTAAACTCTTTTTCTTGTAAATATATTCTCTGCGAACTAGTTTTTATCATAAATCGTTTAATTATCTCTATATGTTCATTATTTTTCAAATCTATAATTAACTTATTATCATTTTCTGTTAAATATACGAATTGCGGTAACTGATAATTTTTTTTGTACTTCTCTAAAATTTCTTTTATAAATTCACTCTTATTTTTTATTCTGTCAAAATTACTCACATCTATTGACCAAGTCCTAGGATATAATATAACTTTCCCATATCTAATTTCTGGTAAATAATCAAATTCATCTAACCCTATATGAAATAATAACGATGCTATATTCCGCTGATTTTTATCTATCGAAATATCTCTTATAAATTTATATACCTTACTTACTCCAATTGAATTAGCCATATTATTTATTCCAATTTCTATTTTTTTATTTTTCTCTTTACTCTTTAAATAAAATTCATTTTCTTCTATTCCTACATATATATCATTTATATTTATTTTTTCTTTTTCATTATCCTCATCTAACAATATACTTATTTCCGCATCTCTAAATGCCTTATTTTGCATAACATTACTCATTCTAGATATACTATTTAATATTCGTAGTTCCGCATTTATTACTTCAGACTTAATATTTAATTTATTTTTAACCTCCTCATATATCTCATCCACTTCCATTATCATATCTGAAAATCGTCCCAAGCTTTTTCCAGCACAGCTAGATCCTATATTAGGTCCTAAATAAAATTTATATTTTCCTTCTTCTATATCGTCTATATTTTTTGCCACTAGACTCATAAAAACTTCTATTGAATCACTTTTCTTTTTCTTTCTTGTCTGATTTCTTTTTAATATTTCTTCTACGCTAGACTCTTTTAAATTAATGAAATTATTTTGTTTTTTTATATTTTCCATTATTAAATTTTTTATATATACTTTTATTTCTTCTATCTGTGGATAATAAAACGGCTCTTTTTCATCTTTATAATCAATTCCATCCACACTCTCAATAAGTTCTAACACATTAATTTCTCTAGCTTCTCCATATTTTTCAATAAATTTATTTTTAAATTTATTAATATCTTTCCCTGGAACTTCATCAAATGAACAATAACTTAGAAAATTAGCACACTCTTCAATTTCACTTTTTACTTTCTCTGTCAATTCAATATTGAATCCACCTCTCAAATCACTTTGTAAATAAACTCCATCTTCTATTTTTATCACGGCACTCATCTTATCACAAATTAAATCAAGCATATCTATTCCACTACCAACGGACATATTATCATATTTTTCTATCATTTTGTTTATATCAATTAATTTTTCTTTTATTTTACAATCCTTTATTTTTTTTATTAATTCCACTATTTGATTCTTACTATTTAAATTACCTCTTAATTCTGTAAATATAAATTCTTTTTCTAATAAATTCTCAATTAACCTTTCTAATAATATCTCATCAAAATTATCATTTATACTTTTAAAGTCTTCATATATATCTGTATATCTTGCTCCACTTTTAATTTTTTTCAATATATAACTTATATTATTAGAATTATTTATATATATAGTCCCCCTATTTCCTTCCCCATTAGCTATTTCACCATATGCTGAAATAAAACTATTCTTTATCTTATTTCCTTCATATACCAACGATTCATTTACATATATTTTTACTTCTTTATATTTTTTTTCTTCTAATTCTAGTTTTCTAACTAATTTTATGAACCATTTTCCATCAACTCTAGTTCTTTTCTTCATATTGTTACTATCGTATTTAGTCCTAGTTTCTCTTTTAAATTCTCCTATATTAATGTTTGAAAAAAAGCCATATGGCGTTGTCCTACTACTCATTCTTGCTAAATACTTATATATAGCTATCTTCACATCGCTATTATTTTCTTTATCTAAATCTATACTCTCAAATAGACTTCTACTTCCTAACTTAACTGCTTCTAAAAAAACCTCGTCCTTTAAAATAGCTTCTATATTATTTGTATTGTACATTTCACAAAATTTATCTACTGGTAATGTTGGAATTCTAACAAAAAATTTATTCATTAACTCATACATACTATATTCCTCCACGCCTCTCTATCTCTTCCATTATTGTATTTACAGAAAATAAATCTACATATATACTTAAAAATGTATCAATTCTATCATATTTATTATGTATATATCTATGTTTTCTTCTCATTTCTATAAATGCCTGTTGAAAATTCTCTTGAAATTTATTCAACTTTTCGTGTGGATAATCAATTGTTGCTGCTTCTCTATTTAAATGAAATTCTCCTCCTCGTTCTAATAAATTAATTCCAAACTCTATATCTTCTCCTCCCCAACTTTCAAATTTTTCATCAAATAATTCACCTTTTAATAAAAAGTCTCTGCTTACCGAAAAATTTGTTCCCCAAAATACTATCCAAGGTGATTTCCATTTATAAATTTCTTCTCCATGCTTTTCATATAAAAATTCTCTCATATCTTTTATATTTAATTCCTTGATTTTCTTCAAACTTTCTTCCATATTTTCCAAATCTATATTTTCTATCATTATTTTATTATTTTCATTAAACTGACTAAATCCATATACATAACCTATAACAATTATATTTTTCTTTTTATGAGCTTCAATATGATTCTCCAAAAAATTTTCTGTTAATATTTGACCACAATCAATAAAAATACAAATTTCTCCACTGGCATTTATCGCTCCTATATTTCTAGCTCTTGAAACTCTAAACCCTAAATCTTCCTGAAAAAAATATTTAATATTTTTTCTATTCCATTCCTCTGAAATCATCTTCCGTGTTTCATCAGTTGATCCATCATCTACAATAATAATTTCTATTTCTTCTAAATTGTATTTTTGTTTTTCTATACTTCTTAATGTTTTTCTTAATAATTCACATCTATTATATGTCGGCACTATTATTGTTGCTTTATACCTTTTCATTTTTCATCTCCTCTATAAACCCTAATATTTCCTCTATACTTCTATTATCAAAAAATTCTTTTTTTATTTCTCTCATTCTCCTTTTATATTCCTCTATATCTTTTAAAATCTTTTCAATGCATTCTCCATTTAATTCCTCAGTCCTTACAACTTCACCAATTCTATATTTTTTAATATTATATCCATTATAATATTGGTCAAAATCTATCGGTGTAATTATCATCGGAACTTCATATTTTATTGATTCCATTACCGTATTATATCCTCCAGATGAAAAAATCAATTTTGCCTTTTTTAAAATTTTTTCCTGATTGACGAATTTTCTAATTATTATATTATTTTCATTTGAACTATATTTAAATTTACATGGTATTGATATAATTACATTTATTTTTTGACCTGCAAATATTTTTATAATTTTTTTATAATACTCAATATCTTGCACTAAAAACGATCCACTGCTAATATAGATTAAATCCAGTTCACTTTCTAATACTCTATTTATTTCATCATCAAATTTCTCATCAAACTTAATTTTATTATTTATATTAAACAATCTGTAATTTCTGCTTTTATCTTCATATTGAAAAGGTTTCCCAAAGAATCCAAAACTATATTTATCTTCACAGTTAACCACATATGTAGGACTTATATACGGTACTCCATATTTCATTGAATTTTCTTTACATTTACTTTTAATTCTTAAATATATTTTTTCATCAAACTTTTCAATAATATTTTTATTCACCCTATTATAAAAAGGTAAATATTTTTTAGGATTATTTATAAATTTTTCTTCTGAAATTGTCATCATTGTATTAAATGCCATTGATTGAATATTTAATTTTTTAGCTAGAAAATATCCATTTATTGCACTAAAATCACGAATTATAAATTTTGCTCCTATAGACTTCAGTTCTTCATAAGATTCATCTAAAATATCTTTATAATATTCTAACAATCTTTTATTTTGATGAACCATACATTCTTCATATTCTTCTTTATTCTTACAACTTTCAAAACTTCTTATTTCAAATCCATTTATTTCACTACTTATAAATATATCTTTTCTTTCCTTTATTTCATGAAATATAATATCCTCATTTAAATATTTCTTAAATTCAGAACTTCCCCAATAATGTATTATAAATTTTTCACTCAATATTTTTATAACATCTAAGCTCATATTAAAACTACTTTTTGCATACCATCCACAAATAATAATTTTCTCCATTTTTTCTCCTTATTCATCAATAGGAATCTACACTTTGTAGATTCCTATCTTTTAATTATTTATTATTTACATGCTGGCCCATATGTCGCACAATTGCTTCCACATCCTGTTGTTTGTACTGTTCCAAAACAACTTCCTGTATGAATACATGATCTTGAATCTTCTTCATCATTTATAACTTCTAATTCAAAATCAAAATTTCCATCTAACTTTAATTCTTTCATGCTTTTCCCTCCTTTTTCATTCATATAAAACTTAGTATCTTTTTCCATTTTATTATTTTTTTAAATATTAAACTTGTCCTATGGTATTTATTTACATGCTGGTCCATATGTCGAACAATTACTTCCACACCCTGTTGTTTGTACTGTTCCAAAGCAACTACTTGTGTGAATACATGATCTTGAATCTTCTTTATCATTTATAACTTCTAATTCAAAATCAAAATTTCCATCTAATTTTAATTCCTTCATTTCTCTCCACCCCCTTTTATAAATTATATATTTTATAAAAAATTATCTATAAAACAAATTTTACTATTTCATTTTATAAAATAACTATAAAATAACTTTTCAACACTAGTCCAACTACATTATTATTTAATCAATAAATATTTTTTTATATCTCCTGATTCATATAAGTAATCATGTAGTGCTAGTCCAATTCCCAATGTCCCTTCTAAAATATTTATCTTATTATATATTTTCATTTCAGCCCCATTTAAATTGCTTACTTTATCATAAAATCCAAATATACTTTCTTCCTCAAAGCATTTTATTATTTCATCTACTATTTCTTCTGATCGCTTTTTAAACAAACTCATCCCAGTTTCTCTATACATCTCTAAAAATATCATCAAAAGTCCTGAATATCCATGACATACTATTCCAAGGTTTAGCTTATAGCAATTTACATCTTTTTCTGCTAATTTTATCAATGCATCTAAGCCAATTTTCTCTACATTCGTTTCTTTCATAATTTTCCCTGTTAAATATAATGCTCTTGCTATTCCTGGTGTACCATAACACCAAGTATCTTTTTTAGATAAATTTTCATTTTTTCTCTTTCTTATATAACTTTGTCCATCTAACATAGCTGGCCAATAAATTGATTTAGCAACCTCGTCATGATGTCTATATTCTATAAATTCTTGCATCAATCTATTAATAGCTTCTTCTATTCCATCAACTCTAATTCCATTTTCTTTAATTAATCCTAATGTTACCATTATTCCAGCTATTCCATGTGATACACTAAAATTAACTACACCATCTTTGTATTGTTTTTTCTCCACATCATCTATAATCTCTTCATTTTTAATATGATATTTAGGAATCCGAACACCTTTATACTCTTTTAACTCTGTTAATCTAATTAAATATTCTGCACCTTTAATTATCAGTTCATTATTATTTCTATAATCTTTATATTCAAGTAAATATCTTAAAACTGACGTTACTCCTAATATACAATCATAATCACTATATCTTACTTTTCCTTGTTCAATATTTTTTTCTACTAAATTTATTTTAGCTCTGAAACTCTTTTCTACCATCTTATTTAACTCTAATTTTATATCTTCTGTTTCTATTTTCTTAACATTTAATCTATCAGCAACATATTCTATCCCACTAAATCCGAATAAAAACGAGCCCATCTCAAATAAAAACTCTCTTCTCTTTGAAACGTTTTCAATCATTTCTTGAAAATATATTTTTAACGCTCTATTTACTTCTATATCATTAACTTCTAAACATTCACAAATAAATAATACAATTGTTGGAAATCCAGAAGCTAAAGTATTTCCCCTGAAATCATCACTTTCTTTTAATTTCTCAAAATATTTATTCTCTTCTAAAATATCATTCTTAATTCTATTCAAAATCAATTTTATTTTTTCTTCTCTTTCCATTTTACTTCTCCTTCCACTTTTATAAGACTTATTTTAATTTGTACTATTATATATAGAATAATATTCTCCTTCCTTTTTTATTAATTCCTCATGGTTCCCATCTTCAACCAAATCACCTTGTTTTAATACTAATATTCTATTTCCTACTTTATATTTGAGTAGTTTATGCGTGATTATAATTCCAATCCTATCTTGTGTAAGCCTTTTCATTTTTTCATATAATTCTTTTTCTGAAACTGGATCTAATGCTGAACTAGCTTCGTCCAATAAATACATATCTGCATTTCTGTAAAATGCTCTTGCTAATGCTAGTTTTTGCCACTCTCCTCCTGATAATTGTAATCCCCCTTCAAACCAACTACCAACCCTCTGTTCATATCTATCTTTTAATTTATCTATAAATTTATCTGCTCCCGCAATCATCGCAGCTTCTATTATTTCTTTATTTTCACTCTTTCTATTAATATCACCATAGTGTATATTTTCTTTTACCGATTCTTGGTATTGTATAAAATCTTGAAAAACCACACCTATATGCTTCATTACCGACTCTCTTGAAAATTTTTTCATATTAATATTATTAATTAATATTTCCCCTTCATATTCATCATATAATCCACTTAAAATTTTTATCAATGTACTTTTTCCAGAACCATTTCTTCCTATTAGTAAAACAGTCTCACCTTTTTTTATTACTAAATTTATATTCTTCAATGCAAATTTTTCTTTATCTTTATATCTATAACTAACATTTTTAAATTCAATACTCTCAATTTTCGTAAGTTCCTCATCTTCTTCATTACCATTTATTTCTTCTAATTCTATGAACTCCAGTAAATACTTACTATATAAGCCACTTTGATTTAACGCATATATATTACTTGTTATACTTTTTATAGAGTTTTCAGTAATTGAAGTTGCTTTTGTTATTTCCAATATTGTTCCGATTAAAATTATATTTAAAACGCCTTCCCAAATCGCTAATCCATTAATTATCATTACAATTACATAGCAAACTATTTGAAATTTTGTATTTAGAATAATCTTTTTTTTCGATATCTCTATATTTTTAGAAAAAATATACTCTTTAATTATTAAAAATTTTTCTACTAACTCTTTACCTAATCCAAAAATTTTTATTTCTTTTATTGATTGATCTTTTGTTAATAAAAAATTTATGTACCATGCTTTTCTTTCAAATTTAGTTCTTGTTACATATATTTCTTTTTCCTTTTTTGATATTTTTTTATAATGTTTTATCATCATAACTGGTAATAAAACTATAATTATACTTATCCACCATTTCCATTTAACTAATATTATGGTCGCAAATACTAATGACATAATATTAGTTATCGTTGATAAAATAACTTTGAAAATTAAATATGGTCTAAATGCTGCTTCTCCTTCTGCTCTTTGTAAATTGTCATATGTTTTAGAATCTTCATAATCTCGCAAACTAAGATTTAATGTTTTTTTTAATAAATTATAATTAATTTTATAACTTAATCTACTTTCTGTTATCTCATTTATATATTCGCTATATTGAATTAATAATTTTGCTATAATACTATATACCATAAGGCTTAAAAAAATTATTACTATTTCATCTACTTTTTCATTGCTTTGAATACTATTAAAAAGGATTTTATTTATAAACACTCCTACTATTGGTAATATTCCTAATAATGCTGATAAAACAATACTTAAAATTAATAGTCTAGGTTCATTTTTAAAAATATGATACATTATTTTTTTTACATTTATTAAATTTTCTTTCATATCTATCCTCCTATTTAATATTACCATTTATTTTTTTTTTTTTGTAAATACTTTCCTTAATTTTTTTTATATAAAATCCTACTTCTATTTTAAAATCAATAAAAAGAGGGTGTCTCTGAATGAAGTTTTTAAACTTCCTCAGAGACACCCTTTTTTATCCATTTTCATTTCAAAAATAGTTATCTAGAATAATTTGGAACGCAGCAAATAGGCTATCTAGTGAGATAACCTTTAAATTCCAGTAGTTCTTATTTTATGCAGCTTCGCTTCCGTGAAGCCATGTTTTAGTTCGATTTTGTTGCGATTTATTAAATAATTTATTTATATTATATCCAAATACTAATAATAAAAATTCTACTTTTATATTTGCCATTCCTCGTGTGAAAAATCGTCTAAATCTATAATCTTCTTTTAATACTCCAAAAGCACCTTCAACTTGAATAGCTCTATTTTTTCTTAATAAAATTCCACGAGAAGATACTATATTTTTTTCAGATTGAGCTCTTTTTGCTAAAAAGTTTTTAGAAATATGTAATTGTCTATTTCCTTTTGCACGAGTACACTTTTGTTTATACTCACAATCCGAGCAAGTTTCACATTCATAAATTGTAAGTAATGCTTCAAAGCCGGATTTTGTTCTTTTTATTTTACTATTTATTGGCAGTAACTTTCTTCCTTTAGCACAAATATAATAATCTTCTTGCTCAGAATAAAACATATTCTCTCTTCGACGAATATCTTTTTTAAATTTTCGTGTTTCTTTTATTTTATAATTTTGAGGCTTTATGTATGGAGTATATTCATTTTATCTAAGTACTCTAGATTTTCTTCACTTTCGTACCCGGAATCGGTAATAACATTTTCAAATTTAGTAGGAAGATTTTCTTCAAGTTTATCTAGAAATGGAATTAACGTTAATTGATCTGAACGTTCTGATGAAACATCTACACCCACAATATATTCTGCTTCAACTCCGATTTGAATATTATATCCCAGTTTTAATTGGCTATTTTTCATATGATCTTCTTTCATATGCATAAATGTAGCATCTACATCTGTCTTTGAAAAACTATTTCGGCCATCAAACTGTTGGTTATATTTATTGTATTTTTTCTGCTTTTCAATAAATTCTTCTAACAATTCTATGCTTTTCTGCAATTGACTTTTACGTTTACCCTTTCCACTTACAAATTTCACTTGATTTTTTAATTTTATCTCGTTTAATTGAGAGTGTAATTCTTCGATAGCTTCTAGAAAAGCAGTATCGGCAAAATCAGTTAGACTTAAATTGAATTTTGAAAGTATTTCAGGTATGTTTTTTTGAATTTTTTCTTTTAATTTAGCTTCATATTTCTCAGTAGATTTTTTCCAAACAAATGTATAACGATTAGCATTAGCTTCAATTTTTGTTCCATCAATAAAAATATTTTGATATTGAATTTCTTCTTTTTCAGCTAATTTAATAACTAACTGGTTAAATAAATCATCAATACAACTTGAAAGTTTTTGACTACGAAATCGAGCGATAGCATTATGATCAGGAGCTTCTTCGCCACACAAAAGCCAGATAAAATTTATATCTCTATTGCATGCTTTTTCTAAATCACGAGATGAATAAATTTTCTCCATAAAACCATAAATTAATATTCTAAATAAAGTCTTTGGTGAAATTACAGATTTCCTACCTCTTTTATCATAGGTTTGGTTTAATTTGTCATAATTTAGTTTCTCCGTTACTTCATAAAGTAACCTCACCGAAGAATCTTCTGGAATATTATATTTTCTTTCAATATTAAATTCTGTTTGATTAAATAAAATTTTTTCTTCTTTAAATATGTGATTAGTTTACGCAAAAAAAGCAAACCTTAATCGGTTTGCTTTTTAGAATTCGGGCAAATCTCAAAATTTATTTTGAGACAGCCCCTTTCATATTTCTATTTAATTATCATTTCCTATTTTATTTGCTGCTATGACAAACGGAGTCCAGATTAATACTGAAAGAAGTAATAATGCTGCTGCAAGTATACCTGCTTTTATATCACCATTTGTTGCTAACACTGCATGGAATACTGGTGGCGTAACCCATGGAAGCTCTGCACATAACTTGGATACCATTCCCGCTTCTGTGACAAAATATGCTATAGCAATACAGATTGGTGGTGTAATTACAAATGGTATGAAGTAAATTGGGTTTAATACAAGTGGTA
The DNA here is from genome assembly GCF_051656525.1 of Clostridium sp. Classification (GTDB taxonomy): domain Bacteria; phylum Bacillota; class Clostridia; order Clostridiales; family Clostridiaceae; genus Clostridium. Next base: position 27,207 of record NZ_JBOGCC010000038.1, read on the forward strand.
ATCCAAAGATTACTGGTTCATTTATATTAAAACATCCTGGTGCAATAGCTAGTTTTGCAAGTTCTCTTGATTCTTGCTTCTTAGAGAATATGAAGATAGCAATTAATAATGCTAAAGTTCCTCCAGATCCTCCTGGCATAGCGTATACGTCAACAAAGTTTCTTGTTAAAGTATGAACTGCATCATTTCCTGCAGCTACTGCTTCCATATTTTGATATAATGTTGGCTTGTACATTGTATTTAAAGCCGGTTCTACCATATTTAGTCCATGTAAACCAAAGAACCATAATAATTGCGATAATAAAATTAAGAAAATATAAGTTACTGGTGATTGTCCAAGGTTTATTAATGGATCTTGAATAGCTTTTTCTATAACAGCTTTAAAATCCATTCCCGCAAAGTTTATACTTATTGAATGAATTATACCAGCTAATGCAACTACTACAATTGCAGGAATAACCGCTGCAAATGCTTTTGATACTGCTGGTGGCACTTGCTCAGGCATTTTTATTGTAAATCCTTTTTTGGTAAGTTTAACAAAAATCCATCCCCCAATCATAGCAACTAACATTGCTGTAAACATCGCTGTCGAGTTAAATGATGAATAGTTAATTACCCCCCACTGTACACCTTCTATAGCTTTTTCTGCGCCTTCTGGTGTAATAGAAACTTTAGCTGCATCTGGAACTATTGTTAGGAATGCTCCTAAACTAACTAAAGCAGTTGCAAAAGGATCAACTTCTTCTGCTCTACCATATGCATAAGCAATAGCAATTACTAAGAATATTGATGTTAATGCAATAGTCCCCCACCACATATTTCCAAGTATTGGTTGAATATACTTAGTTAAAAATGGTTGAATATTTTGTGCATATGCATCCATTTTATTTAATTTTTCACCGAAAACCGATGTGTCTCTTACAAGTGCATTTAATACTAGTGATCCCATGGCACCAGCCATAGCAATCGGTAATGTTGATATAAATCCGTCTCTTAAAGCGCATAATTGTTTTTGTCTACCTATACGCTCAGCTACTGGCATAAGAAATTTTTCTAAGCCTGCAGCTAATTTGTCCATAAATTTCATTTCATTTCCCCCTTATATACTTTTATTTATATATAATTGCTTTTTACTTTGAAATAAGTGCCGTAATTTCAAAATATAAGCTATACATACCATAGTTTATTAATTACACGAATTTGACCATTAAATTACAGTGTAATCTAGTTTTAATAATTTTTTGCTAAAAATATGAAAATATGAAAACAACCCTCTAATTCCTGTAAGCCCAACTTCACAAGTTAATCTAACAGTTTTATTTTTTTCTATATCTATGTTTAAAACATTACTTTTAGCTCCTAAAACTTTAATAAATATTTTATGATTTCCCTTTTTAAGATTTAACACCTTTCTAGCATCATCTCTTATTAAGGTAACCTTTTCATCGTTAACATAAACAGTGTAATCTAAAAGCCCTAGCATATGATTTCCTGGTCTAGTTAAGATAATATCTCCCATAACTTTAGCCTCTATTTTATATATTGTTCTATCTGAGGCATTATTTTTGCCATATTCTTTAATCCAAAATCAACTGGTTTTAAAGTTACATGAGGTACATTTACTGCTTCTAATTCAGCTTTAACCTTTTTTTCTACTAGCATTAACTCAGGTGCTATAATTGCTACCTTTATATCTCCACCTGCAAGAGCTTCTCCCATAGTTTTCTCTGTCCCAAAAACCCACTCTATTGGATAATTATTTTTCTCTGCGTATTCTACTGCAACTCTTTCAAAAGCCTTAGCTTGTCCCGTTCCTTTTGATAATACTAATACTTTACTCATTTAAAACATCTCCTTTTACTTTTACTTCCTTTAAAAGTATATTCATCATAATAGAAGTTATGACTAATCTATTAATTTATTTAATAAATATATCATACTATTTCTTTTTTGTATATATTTTACTTTTTGTAAATACTGTTTTTTCTACAAATTTTTGTTTTGTTATTTTTAGTGAACTTTTTATAAATTTTAGTAATTATTTACACTCTTATTCTATAATAAATTTTTGACAATGTAAACATTTTTATGAAATTTTTATGAATTTTTCTAACTTTTTTTGTATCTTTTATATATTTTTTCATAGAAATAGCATAACCTGAGTACTTTACAGGCTATGCTACTTTAAAAATTTTATATATTTTTTTCTATTTCATTTCTAATTTCTTTTATAAACTGGAAACTGTTTAAAACTTTTGGATTTTTAAATTCAGTTATTAAAGCCATATCTTTTGTCATTTTTCCATCTTCAATAACTCTTATTGATGCTTTCTCTAACTGTTCTGCAAAGTTACTTAACTCTACATTATTATCAAGTTCTCCACGCTTTCTTAATGCACCACTCCATGCAAATATAGTTGCAATAGAATTTGTTGAAGTTTCCTCGCCTTTTAAATGTTTATAAAAATGTCTTTGAACTGTCCCATGTGCTGCTTCATATTCATAATATCCTTCTGGTGATACTAAAACTGATGTCATCATTGCAAGTGAACCAAAAGCTGTTGCTATCATATCACTCATTACATCTCCATCATAATTTTTGCAAGCCCATATAAAGCCACCCTCTGATTTTATAACTCTTGCTACAGCATCATCTATTAATGTATAAAAATATTCTATACCTAAACTTTCAAATTTTTCTTTATATTCTTTTTCAAATGTTTCTTCGAATATATCTTTAAATGTATGATCATATTTTTTTGAAATAGTATCTTTAGTTGAAAACCATAAATCTAATTTAGTATCTAATGCATAATTAAAACAACTTCTTGCAAAACTTTCAATTGATTTATATTTATTATGCATTCCTAAAACTATCCCCTTCTCATTAAAATCAAAAATAGTTTCTCTAGTTTCTTTTCCTTCTTTATTAGTAAATACTAATTCACATAAACCTTCTTCTTCTATTTTCATTTCTACATCCTTATAAATATCTCCATAAGCATGTCTTGCAATTGTTATAGGCTTGTTCCATGTCTTCACATAAGGCTTTACGTTATTTACTAATATTGGTGCTCTAAATACAGTTCCATCTAAAATCGCTCTAATAGTTCCATTAGGACTTTTCCACATTTCTGTTAGATTATATTCTTCTACTCTTTGTTTATTTGGAGTTATTGTTGCACATTTTACTCCAACACCATATTTTTTTATTGCCTCTGCGGCTTCTACTGTTACTTTATCTTTTGTTTTTTCTCTATACTCTAGCCCTAAATCATAATACTCTGTGTTTAGTTCTATAAAAGGCTCTAAAAGTTCTTCCTTTATAGCCTTCCATAAAACTCTTGTCATTTCATCACCATTCATTTCAACTAATGGTGTACTCATTTTTATTTTACTCATATAATCGCCCCCTAAACTTTTTGTTTAAAGTGATTATATATTAAATTTACTTTTTTTTCAATTTATGTATTATTTTAATACGCAAACTTCTACACCTTCTTTTATATGACCACCTTTAATAACTTTTGAAAAAGTTCCATAAACAGGCATAATACATCTTCCAACTCTATGGAAAATTTCACATTCATTATGACACTTCTTTCCTATCTGAGTTATTTCAAGTATAGCATCTCCAACCTTTAATTGTGTCCCTATTTCTAATTCATTAACCTTAATTCCTTCAATAACTAAATTTTCTCCAAAGTCTCCAAATACAACATTTCCGCCTTCTTTATTAAAATCATCAATTTTATCTACATTTAAAAGACTAACTTGCCTATGCCAATTTCCTCCATGAGCATCACCTTCTAATCCAAATCCTTCTACAAGATTAATTTCCGGTATTCTTTTCTTAGCCGTTCCCTTTTTTTCACTTTTGCAAATTGCTCTTACTTTTCCCATCTTTTTATCCTCCAATTTCATTCATATTTCTTACTTCTTCATTCTCATCTTGTTTGTTGAATAAATACATTTCTGGTTTATTGTATATTCCACTTTCTATTACCTTTAAAAGTTTTTCTTCATTTTCATCTCTTAAAACTTTTTTTAAGTTAATATCACTTTTCCAATTTAAACATTGTTTAAGCATTCCATCTGTAGTTATTCTTATTCTATTACAATCTTCACAAAAACAATTACTCATTGCACTAATAAATCCAATTTTTCCTGTATATCCTTCTATTTTTATATATTTTGCAGGACCATCTTTTTTATTTCTTTCTATAACTTCTATATTTAATTCATTTTCCTTCAAAATCTCTAAAATTTCTTCATTTGAAACACCCTTAAAGTTTTTCCCTTCACCTATAGGCATAAGTTCAATGAATCTTAATGCAATATCCTTATCTCTTGTAAAATTCACAAGACTTAATATTTCATTTTTATTTAATTCTTCAACAACAACTGTATTTATTTTTACCTTCATTCCAAGATTTATTGCTTTATCTATACTTCTTAAAACTTTATTGATATCTCCACATCTTGTTATTTCTTTAAACTTTTCTTCATTTAATGTATCTAAACTTATGTTTAATGCCTTAACTCCATGTTCTTTAAAGAAATCTAACTTTTCTTCTAGAAGAATTCCATTTGTTGTTAATGCAATTTCTTCAATTCCATTAACTTTATTTATTCCTTCAATTAATCCTTCAATATCTTTTCTAACTAAAGGCTCTCCCCCTGTTAATCTTACTTTTCTGATTCCAAGCTTTGCACTAGCTTTAATTACTTCTATAACTTCATCCTTAGTTAACTTGTCTTCTGATTCAAAAAACTTGTTACCTTTAGCTGGCATACAATAAACACATCTTAAATTACATCTATCTGTTAATGATACTCTAATGTAGTCTACTGTTCTGCCGAATTTATCTTTCAAACTCTCCACCTCTTACTTAATAGAAAAAGTCTCCACTTTTTCCACCTTTCTTACTTTTTAAATGAACCTCTGTTATTTTTATTCTTTTATCTACTGCTTTACACATATCATATATTGTTAAAGCTGCAATTGAAACTCCTGTTAAAGCCTCCATTTCAACTCCTGTTTTATCTGTAAGCTTTGCCATTCCTTCAATATCTATTGCACATTCCTCTTCATTTATAGAAAAGTTTATATAACAACCTTTTATCATTATTGGGTGACACATAGGAATTAAATCCGATGTTTTTTTCATCCCCATTATTCCAGCAACTCTTGCTACTCCTAAAACATCACCTTTTCCTATTTCACCTTTTTTAATTAAATCTAAAGTTTCAGGGCTTACTAAAACTTTTCCTACTGCAACTGCAATTCTTTCAGTATCTTTTTTTCCTGAAACATCTACCATAACAGCATTTCCATTTTTATCAAAGTGAGTTAAACCATTATCCATTTTATTCCCCCTTTCCAAAAGAACAATGTGGGAACGTACATACTTTACAATCAATTAAACATTGACCACCATGTCCAAGTGCACTTATATCTCTTCTTTTTAATTTTTCATCTGCTAATATTCTAGGAAGAACTAAATCAAATATTGTTCTTTTTGAATACATTACACATCCTG
>NZ_JBOGCC010000039.1:0-4437 GCF_051656525.1 Clostridium sp.
TAATCCATTCAATAATATATGATAAAAAAAGCATATATTTTGATAATTCAATATTTTTTTTTACATGATGATTAAGTTTCTTATTCATATATTAAACTCCTAAATAGAATATTTAATTAACTATATAATATAAATACTATTAATAAGTGTAAAAAAAATAACATTTACTCTATTTGAATATAGTAAATGTTATTTTTTTATTAAGTTAAAAGTCAGTTGCTACTTCAGAAGTAAATTCTTTAGAAAGAGTTAATCGTCCTTCTGGTGTGGTATAGTTATTTAATAGTGAATTTCCACTAGTATTATATACTAAGCCTCCATTATTACCTAGAGATATATCATTATTACTAAAACCTTTTAAGAGTTTTAAAAGAAATATAATTGCAGCTGCAATTGACATAAAACCACCTACATCATCAGATATTCCTAAAATTATATCTACACAAAAATATGCACCAGCAAGTGAAGCTATTTGATTTTCTGTAAAATTAATTTTAAATTCTTTGCAAATATATTGAACCATATCATAAGTAACTTCAACGCCTATTTCAGCACCAAGTTCATAATAACCAGAAACACTACCTTCATCTGGTCGCCATTTGGGATATACTTGTAATCCTAAATTTAAATTTTTATTAAAAATATTAGTAGATGCTGTTGGAATTATTTCTTTTACCATTTCAAGTACCCAATCTTTAAATAAAAGTTCATCGAGTATTTTACTAAGGTTTATACCTATTCCTGATGGTATAAAATCAAGAGTTTCTTCACCACGTTCTCTATATAAAGTTATAAAACTTCCACTTCCGAATTGTAATTTTCTAGCGTATTCAAATCTTACATAACAAGAATTATCTAAGTAATAATGTGGCTTCCCGTATACAGTTTGAAAAGCTGTTTTTAATGTTGGATTTTTAAAATCAGGAATCCATTTAACATTAACGATTTGTGTAAAGAGTGTTGAAAAGAAATTTTCGAATTGATTTACAGATACACCTGTATCTGGAAGCTGAGTTGTTTCTACTGACTTATTTTGACTTATAATTGTATTATTTGAAAGAATTAAACTATTAAATCCAGTATCTCTTCCAGAAACTTGATCATTATCTATTTGTATACCTTCAATAGTTACTCCTTCTTTTATTTGGTTAAATGCCCACATTGTTGGCATATTAAATCCCATATTTCCACTATATCCAGTTGATGCTCCATCTACAAATGCAAGAGTTGCAAACCCTGCATTTATTACTTGAGAACATACATTTCTTGAGCCATAGACTCCGATGTTATATTGAAATTCTGATGATGTAAAGGTATCAAAGATAGCTTTAAAATATGGTAATACTAAATTAGTTATTTCTCCGCCTTCCATATCATAATCTACTGTGAAATATATTGTAGTTCCTTGTGGTATTCCAAATGATCTTGCTGCTTGTACAGCTGAGACTGCATCGCTAGTACCTTGTGCTGCTGAGAAATAACTTGTTTCATAACTACCTGTTTCATATATTGGAAATACATTTAATCCTGCATTTAAAATATTTGTAAGTTCTTCTGTTGTGGTTGCAAAATTTCCTGTTAAATATCTTCCAACAATGTTATAACCACTTGATTTTAATATTTGTGCATCTGTAAGTGATAGTCTTTGGGCAGCATCGCATCCTGATACACTTCTATTTGGATTTCCAGAGCTTAATAATAGCCCCATCCATACGTTTAAATCAACTTGCGCTCCTGAGTTTGTTGAAATACCCATAGATCTTCCAAAACTGGCAACGGCTGTTTCAGTAGCTGAATCATATATTCCTGTAAAACTAACATTTGTATATCCGTTACAATATAGTGCGTATTGTAATATAGTTACAAAATAATTAGTATTTCCAACTACTATTGTTGGTGCTGCTTCTTGGGTACCAGGACCAAAATAACCATCAGCTTCATTAGCATCTTCTGGAGATATTCCTTCTGTTATTTGAAATGCGTAAATAAGTGCTTTATTAAGTTCTCTCCCATAAACACCATCACATGGAATTAAGGAACCCATATCGTATGCATATGCAGCATTTAAATCTTTTTGTATATTTGCAATAGCTTCTACTCCTCCATCATCTGTTAAAACAACAAAAGCATCCATTGATAATAATGCTTTAGCTACTAATAAATCTACAACACCTGTTTGAGATATTCCAGCATTAGATTGTAATTCACTTACTGCGCTACTAAAACTATCATTATATGGTGTTTGGAATCCACCCGGATTGATTCCTTTAACATAAAATGCTCCTTGTAGTATATAAAGTCTATTTAAATTTGATTGTGCTGAAAAATCAGTACTAGATGATAAGTCAGAAAAACCTTCACTAGTAAAATCGTAAATTCCTGTACTAGTTTCAGTATTAATAGTACCTATGCTTACACCATTTTCTATTTGATATGCTATAAGCATTGCGTTTGTAGTATCCCATCCTGGTTCTCCTGTTACAGCTATAGTATTGTAACCAGGACTATTTTTATAAGTTTCATTTAACCAAGTTTGTATTTTTTCAAGTATTGGCTGTACTGCCATGAAAATCACTCCTTTAATTTTTATTTAATAAATTTGTTTTCTATATATAAAGATTGGATTTTTAAAAAATGTAAAGCAAAAAAATAAAAAAAATTTTTATTTTTCCCTTTACATTTCTCTTACTATTTCATCTATATATATAAATAAAATTTTTAAGGAGTGATTTTTATGTCAAATACAAATGGGTTTGTTAATTTACCTGTTGGAATATATTTGAATATTAGAAAAGAACCAAACTTTTATTCAACTGTTTTAGGAAGTTTAGCACCTAAAACAAATTTAAATATCATAGAACAAAATGGTCAGTGGTATAAAATTGAATATAATAATTCAATAGCGTATGTTTTTGCCGTGGCTGTAACATCTACATCAGATGTTCAAAAAGGTGGTATTTCATTAAATCTTACAATTCCTAATAATGAAGCTTTTGGAAATGCAGGAGAAGAACCTACTTTTAACTGGAATGCCCTTGTTACAACAGGATTTATACCTATAAAAAATGAAAGCGGACAATTACAAAATGGATATGGTACATCAGATGGTGATCATATAACAATAATAAAAGATAATCCACAAACAGGGTTAACATTTATTCAGTACCCAGATCAAGGTGCTAATATGTATCAACAAGGTTGGATTGATTCAAGTTATATTTCTAAGGAGTATTTAGATTTTAGATTTGAAGGAGCTTGGATTAATTCAACTGATAATCAAGAAATTTATTTGTTTAATCAAACTATTAGTAATATGGAACTAGGCAAAGATATGAAATATACATTATTATATACTGTTTCAAATTATAACGTTGAATATAGTGTTATCTTATTTGATAATAATGGATCTTTAAGTATAGGATTTACTCCAAGTAGTGTAGGAATGTTAAACTTCATTGTTGATGGTTATCCATATAATATTCTTAATCAAGCACCTATTAACACTATAGAGCCAACAATTACGCCTAATGCAATAATAGTAAAAGAAATTGATTTAATAGATATTAACGGCATTAAATCAAATTATTATACTACAACAAATAAAAAAGTAATTTATCCAACTTTAAGTGTAGGAACAAAAATAGCTATTTTACAAGTATTTAATTCAGCTGAACAAGATTCTATACTTATTGAATATTTTAATTCAGGATCAAATTCTTATTTAAAAGGATATTTACCAACAGAAGCTTTATTTAATAATTCAATAAGTGTAAATAAAAATAATATAGAGTGGAATAAAAATCTTACTTCTGTAGATTTAGTTAATTTAACAGCTACAGAAAAAATATATACACTTCCAATTTCACAATCTGTGCAATATTTGTACAGTACAGATCAGTATGCCTGTATTTTATTTAATAATAATAATTTATCAGGATGGCCACTTGAAACTGGATACGTTAGTTTAACAGAAGGTACTTTTAAAAATGCAAATCAAATACTTGATGATTCATTTTCTGCTGTAGCTGAAACTTTATATTTCTCACAAGAAAATATTGTTATTAATGTTGATATTGAATCTAAAACTGTATTTTCTCATGCTCTTGAAAAAAATCTTATTCTAAGAGCTACTGCAAATAGTGCTTCTACTATAATTTCTACTGTCTCAGTAAATTGGTATTCATCAAATAAAGATGATTATTCTGGTTTCCAGGCTGTTATAACACCAGAAATAACTAAATCTTTACTTGAAAATGTTAATTACAATTTATTTGTTCAATTTACTTTAAATGATTCTATAATAGGGGTAGCTCCGTTTTTTCCGAAATTTTGCATCAAACTTGCTCTAAAGCCAGTAAATTAAACGGTTCAAGAACTTCATAATTCTTGAACCGTTATATATTTATTAATATTAGCTATTATCTTGTACTGTATTTT
>NZ_JBOGCC010000040.1:0-12012 GCF_051656525.1 Clostridium sp.
GAGGAGTTGATGGTTATGGAATAGCTTATTCAGATACATATCAAGATATTTTTAATAAGGGGTCTTTTACAGGAAAGGGAATAATTCATATTGATACATTCTTAAAAACTATGAAAGGAAAAATAGAAGAAGATACAGTCTTAAGTCATGACCTTTTAGAAGGAGAAATTTCAAGATGTGGTTTAGTTACAGATTGTGAGCTTATTGAAGAATATCCAAGTACATATATAAGCAGTACACAAAGATTACATAGATGGATAAGAGGAGATATACAACTTATAAAATGGATTTTTAAGAAAGATATATCTCTAATTTCAAGGTGGAAAATTTTTGACAATATAAGAAGAAGTTTTTTAGCACCATGGCTTTTAGTTTCTCTTATAATTTCAATGATTTTTTTAAGAAATGGTAGAAGTAATGTAATATTATTATTTTTATTAGTTCTATCACCATTATTATTTAGGATTACAGATTTTGTTGTAACGCCAAAACAAAAGTTAAATGGAAGTTTTAAAACATTAATGGAAATAATCTTGATAACAAGCTTTATACCATATCAAGCAATAATAAGTTTAGATGCAATTATAAAAAGTTTATATAGATTATTTATAAGCAAGAAAAAATTATTAGAATGGAAAGCATCAGACTTAGAAGATAAAGAAGAAAGAATAGATGTAAATTATTATGCAGGAACTATGTATTTATCTATAGTTATTGGAATAATAATGGTTATTTCAAGTTATGAAGGAAAGGAAGTTTTATCAGTTTTCTTAATTTTAATTGGAGTCTTATGGATTTTATCACCTTTTATAGCACTTGATATAAGTAAGTGTATGGAAAAAGAAGATAATACTACAAAGCAAGATATAGCATATCTTTTAGGAATAGCAAAAGATACATGGAAATATTATAAGGATTTTGTAACAGAAAAAAATAATTATCTTCCACCGGATAACTATCAAGAAGAGCCTTTTAAAGGTGAGGCAAAAAGAACATCTCCAACAAATATGGGCTTAGCTTTAATGAGTAATATTGTAGCAATGGATTTAAAGTTTATAAAGGAAGAAGAAGCTATAGAAAGATGCTTAAATACACTAAAATCAATGGATGAGTTAGAACGTTGGAATGGACATTTTTTAAATTGGTATAATATTGAGACAAAAGAAAGCTTAAGAGAAAGATATATTTCAACAGTAGATAGTGGAAATCTCTTATCGTATTTAATGATATGTTTAGAAACATTTAAAGGGAAAAATGAGAAGTTAGAAGATTTATTAAGCAAATTTATAAAAGAAATGAATTTTAGAAAGCTATTTGATGAAGATAAGGAACTTTTTTATATTGGATATAACATTGATAAAGAAAGCTTCGGTGAGTCACATTATGATCTTTTAGCATCAGAAGCAAGAGTAGCATCATTTTTAGCAATAGCTAGAGAGGAAGTATCTGAAAGTCATTGGTTTAAATTAAAAAGAGGATATAGATATTCAGGATTTAATAAGACCCTTATTTCATGGAGTGGAACTATGTTTGAATATCTTATGCCAAGTTTAATTATGAAAAATATTAAGGGAAGTGCACTTTATGAAACTTATGAAGGAGTTTTAGATAGTCAAATAAATTATGCAAGAAGAAAGAAAATACCTTTTGGAATTTCAGAAGGAGCATATTATAAATTTGATTTAGAAAAAAATTATCAGTATAAGGCATTTGGTATTCAAAAACTTAGGATGAAGAGAGAAAGAAGTGAGGAAATTGTAGTAACACCTTATGCATCATTATTATCTTTACAAATTAATAAAGAGAAAAGTATAGAAAATTTAAAGAAGATTAAAGAATATGGAGCATATGGGGAATATGGGTTTATAGAAAGCATAGATTATACAACTAATAGAATGAATAAGCTTTTAGAAGAAGAGATAGTAAGAGAAGATTTAAGAGGAGAAAAAAGAAAGGGGCTTTTAGTAAAAACATATATGGTTCATCATTTGGGAATGTCTTTATTAGCATTAGATAATGCTCTAGAAGAAAATATAATGATAAAAAGATTTCATAATATACCGGAAGTTAAAGGGACAGAAATTTTACTAAAAGAGAAACGTGAAAACTTAAGTTTTTTAGAAAAAGAAAGTTTTATAGTAGAAGAAATAGAAATAGAAGATAGTATATTTGAAGAAAGAATTTTAACTGAATTAGAGTCTAGTGATAAGGAAGTAAATATTTTATCCAATGGCAAATATACGATGATGATAAATAGTTTAGGTGGAGGTTTTTCAAAATATGAGGGAGATATACTCTATAGATGGGGTGGAGATTTCTTAGAAGAAGAAGGTGGAATTTTATTTTATATAAAGGAAGGAAAAAATCTTCAAAGCCCAACTTTTTATCCTTTTGAAAGTTTTGGGGAGAATTATAAGGTGAAATTTTCAGAAGAAAAAAGTGAAATTTATAAAGTTGAAAATTCTATAGAAACAAGATTAAGGTATTTAGTATCACCAGAAGATGATTTAGAGATTAGAACTCTTAGTATAAAAAATCTTAGAGCTGAGAAGGTGAGCTTAGATGTAGTATCTTATTTAGAACCTGTTATAGGAAACTTAGATTCAGATTTAGCTCATATGACTTTCTCAAATCTTTTCATAGAAACTGAAATATTAAAAGGTGAGAACATAATAATAGGAAAAAGAAGAAAGAGAAAAAAAGAGGAAGAGGAAAAATATATTTTTGTAGGATTTTTCTTAGATATAGCTGAAGAAAAAAGTCTAGAGTATACAAACTCAAGAGAAGCCTTTATAGGAAGAAATGGAAGTTTTGGAAATCCTAAAGGAATAAATAAGGAGTTTAAAATAGAATCAAATGAACCATTAGACCCATGTATAGGAATAAAAAGAGAAGTTATCTTAGAAAAGGGAGAAGAAAAAGTATTAAGATTTATTTTAGGGTATACAAAAAATAAGGAAGAGATAATAGAGAAAGTTCTTAGAAATAAGAATATGGGGAGCATTATTCTTTTAAGAAAAAGATATAACAAAATGGCAAAACTTCTTTTAAATAAACTTTCAATAGATAGTATAAAGGCAAATATTTATGAAAAGATTTTAAGAGAGTTCTTATATATTCCTAAAAGTAGAAAGTATAAAGAGGATTTTATAAAAAATCTAAAAGGAAAAAAGGAAGACCTTTGGAAATATGGTATTTCAGGGGATAGAAGAATTATATTCATAAAGGTAAAAAAAGATAAGAGAGTACTAAAAGATATTATGAGAATGCATTACTATTATGAACTTAAAGGAATTGAGATAGATTTAGTCATATATAATGAAGAAATTAGCAACTATAATAATGAAAATAGAAGTGAAATAGAAAAATATATAAATTCAATTTATGGAGAAGATACTAAAAATATATATTTATTAAATAGTGAAACTTTAAGTGAGGAAGATAGGAATACATTGATAGGCATAGCAACAATTTCTCTTGATAGTAATGAAATTAATTTAAAGAAATTAATTAAGGATTATGAGAAAAAGCATTACTTTGAGAAGCAAATAGAAAAAGATTGTAAATATTTGCTTCGTTTAAATAGTGAAAAAATTCAAGATAGAGAAGAAGAAAAAATTATAAGTGAAGAAGTAATTCACAACCTAGATTTTTTTAATGGATATGGAGGATTTAATAAGAATGATGGAAGTTATGAAATAATCTTAAGGAATAAAGAAAATACAGAAAGACCATGGATAAATGTTCTTGTAAATAAAAACTTTGGTCTCCATATAAGTGAAACAGGGATGGGATATACATGGTGTGAAAATAGTAGAGAAAATAAGATAACACCTTGGAGTAATGATTATATAAAAGATACTATGGGTGAAGGAATTTGGTTTAAGGATAAGAAATATGAGAAAAGTTTTTCTATATTTAAAAAGCCAATAGATGATGGTGGTATATATAAAATAAATCATAACTTTGGATATTCAACCTTTTCGCATACTTATAAGGAGATAGAAGGAAATATAACTGTCTTTGTTCCAAGTGAAGATAAAGTTAAAGTCCAAATAATTAGACTAAAAAACAATAGTAATGAAGATAGAGACATTGGAGTTTATTTTTATAATGAACTTGTATTAGGCGATAATAGAAAAAATACAAAAGAATATATTTATACGGGAGTAAAGGAAAGTTATGCTTATGGAGCAAATAAGTTTTCAAGTAACTTCAAAGAAAAGATAGCATATGGAACTATACTTGGAGAGGGAGAAAATATCTATACTTGTGATAAAGAAGAGATTTTATCAGTTCTAAAAGAAGATGAATTATGTAATATAGTAGAAAAGAGTGGGGTAGATGTAGACCCTTGTATAGGTGTAGAGAAAAATATTCTTATAAAATCAGGTGAAGAGAAAATTCTAGTATGTATATTAGGAGAAGAAAATTCCTTTGAAGAAATAGAAAAAATAATAGAAAAGTATAGAGACAAAGAAACTGTATTTGAAGAATTAAATAAAGTAAAAGTCGAATTAAGTAATTTCCTAGGAAATATAAAAATAAATACAGGAGATAAAAGCTTTGATTATATGATGAATGGATGGCTTTTATATCAAAATTATAATTGTAGATATTTAAGTAGGAGTGCATTTTATCAAAGTGGTGGTGCATATGGATTTAGAGATCAAATGCAAGATAGTTTAGCATTAGGAGTAATAGAGCCTAAAATTTTAAGAGAGAGAATATTAGAAAATTCTAAAAGACAGTATGAAGAGGGAGATGTTCAGCATTTTTGGCATCCAAAAGTAGATAGTGGTATAAGAACAAGATTTTCAGATGATCTTTTATGGATGCCTTATGGGGTTATAGAATATATAAATCTAACAGGAGATTATTCTATATTAGAAGAAAAAACTCATTATTTAAAAGATGAACCTTTAAAAGAAGGGGAAGATGAAAGATATGGAATAGTAAGAGAGCTGGGAAAAGAGGATACAATTTATAATCACTGTATTAAAGCAATAGAAAAAAGCTTAAAGTTTGGAGTTCATGGAATACCATTAATGGGTTCAGGAGATTGGAATGATGGTATGAGCACTGTTGGTAATAAAGGAGAAGGAGAGAGTGTTTGGCTTGGATGGTTTTTATCAATTGTTCTTCAAGGATTTTCAAAAATTGCAGAGAAAAGAAATGATTTAGAGCGTACAAAGCTATTTTTAGAAAAAAGAAAAGAGATAGTAGAAAATATTGAGAAAAATGGTTGGGATGGAGAATGGTATAAGAGAGCTTACTTTGATGATGGAACTCCACTTGGATCAAAAGAAAATAAGGATTGCTTTATAGATTCACTTCCTCAAAGCTTTTCTGTTATAGCAGGATTTGGGGATGCAGAAAGAAGGAAGAAGAGTATGGAAAGTGTAGAGAAGTATTTAATAGATAAAGATAACTCTCTTATAAAACTTTTATATCCTCCTTTTGGAAAAGATGATTTAGAACCAGGATATATAAAAGGATATGTAGAAGGTGTTCGTGAAAATGGAGGACAGTATACTCATGGAGCAGTTTGGACAGTTTTAGCGTATTCACTTCTAGGGGAAAATGAAAAAGCATATGGATTATTTAATATGTTAAACCCAATAACTCATGGAAATACAAAAGAAAAAATAGAAAGGTATAAGGTAGAGCCATATGTAATGGCAGCAGATGTTTACACAAGGCATCCTTATGAAGGAAGAGGAGGATGGAGCTACTATACAGGTGCAGCAGGTTGGATGTATAAGGTAGGACTTCAAAATATAATAGGATTTAATATTATTGAGGGAAGAGGATATGAAATAAAACCAAATCTTCCAACTTATATAAAAGAGTTTGCCATAGAGATAAGAGAGGAAAAATATAAAATTATATGCAAAAAAAATGAAAAGGAAAAGAAAATATACATTAATGGAGAGCTCTATGAAAGCGAAATAATAAGAAAAGGACTTGGAGAAAGCTACATAGAAATTTACTTTTAAAAAAAGAGGAAATGTATAAATTGATAAAAAGTGCATAAATATAAATTATAACTAAAAAAATGATAAAAATTATAGTGAAAAAAAGAAAAAAGTCTAGTTAAACATATAAAACACTGATGAATGTATAGAGGAAGTTATAAAGGACAAAAAGAATGATATAATTGTAATATATAGGAAGAAAAAAAATTGGACACATAAAAAATGAAATGTTAAAATTTCAGTAGTAAAGGTTTTAACTAAATTAATCAAATAAATGTGTATAAAATAAATGGATAGAGTAGTTTTTGAGAGAGATTATCTTTTAAGAAGTACTCTTTTTCATTTTCTTAAGGTTAATTTAAGAAAATGAAATTTTCAAAAGTAAATAATTATTTAACATTTAAAATGAGAAAAAAATGAAAAATGGTGAAAAAGTTAAAAAAAAGGGGATTTAAAAGAGTAAAAAAGCATAAAATAGTAAAAAGTATATTTATGTTAATAGATTGTTAAAAATAGTTAAAAAAATATGAGTAAAAGTTGGTTGATTAAAGAGGATAAAAGTAATATTCTAAATTAGAATTTGAGATTTTTTACGAAGGGAAGATACGATGAAAAAGTGTTTAAAGTTATTATATTTTATAGTACCTATATTAATTGGAATTCTTTTTGCAAATGGGCTTAATATGTATTTAAACCATGAGATACCAATTTTAATGAAACAAAAAGACGTAATGCCAATAAGAAATGAATTTGGTAGTGATTTAAAGTCTAAGGGAGTAGTAGCTAATGATTACTTCTTAAATCAAGGTGATATTATGTTCCTAGGTTCATCAGAACTTGAACATGTAACCCTTCAACATCCAAGCTATTTCTTTAATACAGGACATAGCAAGAATAATGCATTTATAGTAGGAAAAGAATTTAATCAAGATTTACAAGCAGCAACAATTATAGGAAGTTTAAATCCAAATATAAAAAATAAGAAAGTAGTATTTACTTTCTCATTCCAGTGGTTCTTAACACATAGAGGAATAACAAATTATGATTTTAGTACAAGATTTTCACCAGTACAGTTCTATCAGTTTTTAGATAATCCTGATATAACGCATGCAACAAAGGTAAAATTTGCACAGCAAGTATATTCTTACTTAAAAGGATCTACTGAGTATGCACCAGAAGTTTTATATGCAAAAATTTATGGATATAATGAAAGTCTTTCATCAAAAATAGAGGAAGTTATTTTCTATCCATACTTCAAAGCGAGACAATTTATGGTTGACTTAACAGGAAAAGGACTTTTATATAAGAGATTAAAAGGACTAAAACCTTATGAAGCACCAACTAAACCAATTACACCATGGAATTGGGAAAAACAACAAAAAATTGCATATGAAGATGGTAAGAGATTAAGCTCTAACAATCCATATGGAATGTTAGATTCAGAATATACACCAGCATTTAGAAAGAAACTAATATGGTACAATGGTGCATATAAGAGTACAGACTTAATAAAATCTGATGAATTAAATCAATATAAACTATTCCTTCAAGTATGTAAGGAGACAGGTGTTAAACCAATAATCGTACTAATGCCTGGAATGAACTGGTTCTATGATTATATTGGAATACCAAAATCAGAAAGAGATCAGCTATTTAATGAAGTTAAAAAGCTTGCAGAGGCTGATGGATTTACAGTGTTAGACTATAGAAATTATGGAACACAAAAATATTTCTTAAGAGATGTAGCACACTTAGGAACGAGAGGATGGACTGATGTAAGTGAAAAAGTTTATAAAATCTATAATCAGCAATAAGCTATTAATGATGAGTATATTGTTTACAATAGCCATAGTACTTGGAATACTTATACTAACGTTCACACCATATGTACAATTACCATTCGTATATAGTGAATTTTAGAGGTTAAAAATGTAAAGTTAAGAATTGAGAATTAGTTTTTAAATTAAGGCTAAGACTTAATTCTTAATTATTACAATTCAAAAGATTAATTATTTAAGGTTAAACGAAGGAGGAGTTTTTTAGTATGCAAATATTAAAGGGAATAAAAAAATATTCTAAAACTGATAGAATTGCATTAAAGTGTGATGGAGAATCACTTTCTTATAAGGATTTAGATAAATATTCAGACTCTATAGCACTTTTCTTAAAAGACGAGTATGGTACGGTAGATACACCAGCTATGATATATGGAAATAAAGATAACTTAATAATGGCTTGTATGATGGGTTCACTGAAATCAGGAAGAGCCTATGTGCCATTAGATGTAAGTTTTCCAATTGACAGAGTTATAACTGTTAAAGAAGAAGTTATGCCAAAAATACTTTTTAACTTTAGTGAAAACTCTAAAGAAGATTTTGGTTCTGATATAAAAGTTATAAATGAAGATGAATTAAAAGAAATAATAAAAAAATATGATGGAGAAATAAATGAAGAATTTTGGGTTAAAGAAGACGAAAATGCTTATATTTTATTTACATCAGGAAGTACAGGAAAGCCAAAAGGAGTTCAAATAAGCAGTAATAACTTAGATAATTTTGTAGAGTGGATAAGTCTAGAGCTTAACATAGATGGAAGTGAAAAAGTTATAATGAATCAAGCAGCTTATTCATTTGACCTTTCTGTTACAACAATATATCCAGGACTTACACATGGAGCTACTCTTTTCTCATTATCAAAGAAAACATTAGCAGATTATAGTGAAATGTTTAAGCAATTTAAAGAGTCAGATATGGGAATATGGGTTTCAACACCTTCATTTGCAGGAGTTTGTGTAACTGATGATAGCTTTAATAGCATATTAATGCCAAAACTTGAATCTATGATATTTATAGGTGAAGTATTACCTAAAAAATTAGCAAAAGAGCTTATGGATAGATTTGAAAATACAAGAGTTATAAATGGATATGGACCAACAGAAGCAACAGTTGCAGTTGCATCAAATGATGTAACAGTAGAAATGTTAGAAGATGAAAAAAGTCTTCCTGTAGGAATTCCTATGAAAACATCAGGTGTTAAAATTGTAGATGAAAATGGAAACACTGTTAAAGATGGAGAAAAAGGTGAGATAATCATTGTTGGAAAATCAGTTTCAAAAGGATACTTCAAAAATGAAGAAAAGACTAATGAAGCTTTCTACTATGACGTTTTTGAAGGAAAAGAATATAGAGCGTACAGAACAGGAGATATGGCATACTATGAAGATGGAAAGTTATATTACTGTGGAAGACGTGATTTTCAAATTAAATTAAATGGATTCAGAATTGAAATAGAAGATATAGAAAATAACTTAAGAAAAGTTACAAATGTAAAAAATGCAGTAGTTCTTCCTGTATATAAGGATGAAAAGATAGCATATTTACAAGGAATAATACAGCTTAAAGAAAAGAACGATTTAAGTAATCTTAAAAATGGAATGGCTATTAAAAAAGAGCTTGGAGAATATATTCCAGGATATATGGTACCAAGAAATATAAAAATAATAGATGAGTTTCCAACAAACATCAATGGAAAAATTGATAGAAAAAGATTAATGGAGGAAATGTAATGGTACCACTTACGCAATATGGGACATATTTTTATATGTACATTCTTTTCCTAGTTACAATCCCAGCATTTTTACTAGGAGTTATGGGAAAAAATATAAAAACATATGGAATGCTTGCAACAGCATTTATGATTGTTGTAATCTTAGGATCAAAATTACACCTAATATTTTTTGCAATCTTTATGATATGGGAAGTTGGGCTTATTTATATATACATGTGGATAAGAAAAAAATCAGATAGTAAAGTTAAATATAGAATATGTTTATTCTTATCAATGATGCCAATATTATTATTTGAGTTTACACAAACTGTAAGAATAAAACTTCCAATAGGAAATTGGGTTATAAATGGGCATAGACTTGCACATCATGATATGGTAGCTATAGGTGTTTTAACATTTATGGGATTATCATATTTAAACTTTAGAGTAATGCAAATAATAATAGAGACATATGACGGTGTTATTACAGAATTAAAATTTGCAGACCTTTTATACTACATCACATTCTTCCCAGCATTTAGTTCTGGACCTATAGATAGATCAAGAAGATTTGATGAGGATTTAAATAAAAAGATAGATAGAAAAGTATATTTAAATGAATATGCATTAGTAGGATTTAAGAAAATCTTACTTGGGGTTATTTATAAATTTGTAATAGCATATATAGTGCATACGTATTTCTTAGAGAGAATACCAGAAAAGATAACATTTATGCATGCATGGGGATATGCATATTCATATACTTTATACCTTTTCTTTGACTTTGCAGGATATTGCTTAATGGCAGTAGGAACAAGTTATCTATTTGGAATAAAAACTCCAGATAACTTTAATAAGCCATTTATAAGTAAAGATATGAAAGAGTTCTGGACTAGATGGAACATTACACTTTCAAGATGGCTTGGAGATTACCTTTACTCAAGATTTGTTATTTCATCTATGAGAAAGAAAAGATTTAAAAGTAGATATACAGCATCGCATATAGCACAATGGATGTCTATGTTTGTAATTGGATGTTGGCATGGAATTACATGGTACTATATTCTGTATGGATTCTTACAAGGTTTAGTACTAGTATTAACGGATATATATCAAAGAAAATCAAAATTCTATAAGAAGAATAAAAAGAAAAATTGGTACAAAGTTATTTCAATAATAATTAACTTCCAAATAATTGCTTTCTTCTTATTAATATTCTCAGGATATTTCCATACACATCATTTTTAAAAATTAACGAAGTGTAGTAAAATAGAGATGTAAAAAAACAAAGGAGGAATAATATTATGCAAGAAACAGTAATAGAAATTTTTGAAGAAGTAACAGGAAATGATGAAATCGGAGAGGATTTAGATTTAGACCTTTTTGAAGCAGAACTTTTAGATTCACTTGCAATAATCGAAGTATTATTACAAATTGAAGAAAAGTTAGGAATGAAATTACAACCAACTGATTTAGAAAGAAAAGATATGTCAACTGTAAATCATTTAACAGCATTCTTAGAAGCAAAGCAAAAATAAGAATTTTAGAAGAAACTTACCTTAGGGTAGGTTTCTTTTTAATTTAAAAACCTAGTAAGCTTTGCTTACTAGATTTTTGTGGAAGAGTGTTTATTTAGTTTTGATGTCTTCTGTTGTGTTAAATTCTGATGTGGCAATATTGTTTACGGCAATATCGTCAATAGTTGGATCTGTAGCTTTTGTTCTTCCACCACTTTCTGATACACTGGTTAATTGTCCGTTTGTTGGGCAATAGTCAGTCTTTCCTTCTTTAGGTAAGTAAGAATTAGGACTAATTTTATCAAAAGATTCTACTGGAGTAGAATTCTCTAGATAAGCTGATGTATAGTCTTCATTTAAGCTACAGTTTTCAGCAGGGTTTTTTGTACACTTACAATTTAATAAATTATTAGGTGTATTTTCAGTTTGCATAAGATTACTAAATTGCTCCGAAGTTCCATGTTCCGAAACCTTAGTAATTATTTTTGGAGACGTACTACAACATTTTTTATCATTATTCATAAATATCAACTCCTCGAGGTTAGTTTGTACAATAAGTAAGGAAATATACGTGGGAGAAATTAAGAATTCTTAATTTTCCCCAATGTGGACAGGCGAATAATTAGTTGATATAATTAAAAAGTGTTCAGGAAAAGTTTTTATAGACTGAACATTAAAGGTGATGAAGTTTAGTTTTAGAGCTAGGCTATGAATAGGAATTAATACTTATGAAAAAAATTACCTTTAGAGATGTAGAGGAGAGAAGAAACTATGCCAGTTAGAATAGCTATATTAGGTGGACCAAGATGTGGAAAAACGACTTTAATACAACAATTATATGTTGATTTAAAAATAAGAGATTTAAATGTTGGAGCAGTAACAGAGTATAGTACTGATTATTTAAGAGATAAGGGAATGATTGAGAATATTTCTGAGCAATATGGAATTTATTTAGGACAAGCTCAAATTGA
>NZ_JBOGCC010000041.1:0-4350 GCF_051656525.1 Clostridium sp.
ACTTTTTGTTTTACTAAGCTTTTACCTTTTCACTAAATAATTATTCCTTCAAAATGATCTACTTCATGTTGAATTATTTGTGCTGTGAAACCTGTAAATGTTTCTTTATGCTTTTTAAATTCTTTATCTAAATATTCTATTTCTATTTTCTCATATCTTTTTGTTTTTCTGAATCCAACTAAAGAAAGACAGCTTTCTTCTGTTTCATATTCCTCTTCTTTTTTCACTATAACGGGATTTATCATCGAAACTATGAAAGGCCCCATACAAAAAACTAATATACATTTTTTAACTCCTATCATATTTGCTGCAAGTCCTACACAACCTTCTAAATTTGCTTTTAAAGTATCTTCTAAATCATTAACTACCTGCATGTCACTTTTAGTTGCTTCTATAGATTTTTGAGATAAAAATTTTATATCTTTAACTATTTTCTTAACCATCTTTTAACTCCTTTAGTTTATCTTTAAGATAATATTACTATATCCTGTTGCTGTTTTTAGATAATTTTCTAAATTTGTTTTATTTAACTTTTCTGGTTCTTTATCTTTAATATAAACTAATAATATTTTGTCTGTATTTTCTGAACTTAATGTATTTTGCCCTTCTCCAATAACTACGTCACTTATCTCTGGATATAAGGATTTTAATTCTTTTCCTACATTTTGAAAATCTTTATTTTCATTATTTTCTAATATAACATCTTTTACCATTTGCCCATCTTTATTTTTCATATTATTTAAATATGAACCTATGTTTATATCCTGGTCTTGAGTTACTTTTAAAGTATATCCTGAAAATCCATAATTTTGTAATTTTGAATCTAATGCTTTTATATCTCCGTCTGTAATCCTATTTCCCACTACAACTAAATCAATCTCTTTTTTCTGCTGATTTATACTTTTATTAAGAACATATGAATTCTGACTTATTTCATCATTTATAAAACTTGTTAAATTATGCTCTTCTATACTTTTTGCAACCATCGTTCCTGCAGATACGATACTCGGAATTATAACTATAATTGATAAAACTATAATTAAACCTTTTATTTTCTTTTCCCTCTCTTTATTTAAAAATACTTTTTTAGGTAATTTTAATGCTTTAACAACTAAAAATGTTGATATTGCAATAAAGAATGAGTTTATTAAAAATAAATACCCTGCCCCTAAAAATATTTTTAAATTTAAAGTTGCTATTCCATATCCTGCTGTACAAAGTGGTGGCATAAGCGCTGTTGCTATTGCAACTCCAGGTAATACATTTCCCGGCCTTTCTCTTGATAATCCTATCATCCCTGCAGTTCCACCAACAAAAGCAATTATAACATCAAATATTGTTGGTGTTGTTCTTGCTAACATCTCTGACGTTGCCCCTGTAATTGGAGTTAAACTAAAATAAACTGTTGCTGTAACTAAGCTTACTATTATTTCAATAATAAATATTATAAATGATCTTTTTATATAAGCTTCATTATATGTTCCTATTCCATATCCAATTCCTATAATCGCTCCCATTAATGGTGAAATAAGCATAGCCCCAATTATTACTGCAACTGAGTTCATATTTAATCCAACACTTGCTATTAATATTGCACAAATCAATATTGCAAAGTTACTTATATCTAAGTTTAATCCATCTTCAATATTCTCTACTATCTCATCATCTGTTGCTCTATTTTTAAATTTATATAGTGTATTTATCTTATTCATTTTTCCTCCTTTTATCTTTCATTAAAAAAATATTTACTCTATTACTATATCATCAATATAATATATATTTCTACATTTCCTTTCTTTAAAATAAATCAATTACTTATTTAATAAAATAAAGAAGAGCTTTGACTATCAAATATTTCATACATAAAACTATATATGAAGAATACTTTTCATGAAAAGGCTCTTCGCCTTATAAATAGCCATGATGGAATTACAGAAATTTACCACATTGGTTCTGACTGCTGTTATCCTCTTAAATTAAAGGCAAAAAAAGCTATCACTTTATTTTAGATAGCTTTTTTCTTAATTTTATTTTATCTTTGTAAAATCAACCTCTATCACATTTTTACCGCAACAATCTCTAAACTCTTTTCCACTTCCACAAATACACATTTCAGTTCTCTTTTTCTTAATTTCATTTATAGTTTTATAATTCTTATTTTCTATTTCGTTTTTACTAAACCCTTTAAGCTTCCAGTATGGCATACTATTAAATACATTAAGAATTTCTCTTGAATATTCTTCTATCATAGAATCTGGCATATCATAATTCATAATTATATGATTTATAATTTCTCTTTCTCCATCTGTGCTTAGTTGATAGATATCATACATTTCTAATATTTCTTCTTCCAGTTCTTCTTCATCAATATTAAATTGCCTTAAAAAATTTCTTATACTTATAAAGTTTGCTCCCCTTATTTCTTCCTTTATTGTTTTGACTTCGAGTATTTCTTTTTTAGTGAATCTTTTATATTCACCTTCTGTATTCATAACTTCTCTAAGATCTTGAATAAATGCAATTGAACTATCTAAATAATATCCCTCTGTAAATAGCAAACTCTCCTCTGCTGCTATATTCATTTTTATTATAGAATTTATCTTTTCTACATCATCTTTTTTACTAACTATTTTATACTCTATTAAAAACTCTAAAAGTTTCTCTTTATGAATTACACCATAGACCTTAAGTAATCCTTTTGTTACTTCTACAATTTCCTTGTTTCTTTTCATAGATTTTTTTTCAAATGGGAAATTATCTATTATTTCTGCTATCTCTTTTGGTATAAAATATCTTAATTCACCATCTTTATTAGTACCTATAGTTCCTATTCCTAATATATCTATTAAACCTGGATATTTAAGTTCTTCTACTAAGTCTAAATCTATATTGTATTCCTGAATTTTAAGTTTCATTAAATCCTTATATACATCTTCTGTTATGTACTCAAATAGCTCTCTATAAACTCTTTCATAATTTTCTAGATAATGCTCTACTAATTCTGCCTTCTTATCTTTTTTAGAGTAACCTATTGATAGCGTTATTAATTTTGCTATTATCTCATCTTTCTTTAAGAATGAAATGATTTTTTCAATTGACCATGACATTTTTCTTTTACAGTCTCTCTCAAAACTTTTTTCTACACCTGTTAAGAAGTCATCAAATAAATCTTTTATCTTATCATATTCTTCATCACTATATGTATCAAGTTCATATTGTGTTTCACTTAAATATTTTTCAAACTCTTCTTTATTTTTCTTTGCTTTTCTTCCTTCCTCACTTCTACTTTTAAAATCTATACATTTCCCGTTATCACTCTTATCTTTTTTATTCATTCTATATCCTTCTTTTCTATTTATTTCTATTTATCAGTATATCCATCCCTTAAAAATTATAACCTCTTTTCCTCTACTAGAAATACTACTCTTTTTATAATATTAGCACTTATTAGACTTTCTCTCAAATTTCTTATACTCTTCTATATCTGATTATCACTTTTTCATTACTTTTCATATATTATATTATGAAAATTTACTACAACCTGAATTACTTAAATGTAATAAATTCCTTTAAATATCTCTAATATTTCTAAAAATCTAAATTGATTCACTATAAAAGGACTATGAAATTTAAAATAAAAATCTCATAGCCTTTTAAATTCTCATATAAAATAAATTCTATATTCTATATATCAATTTATTCCTTTTTTATAATTTACTTTACCTAAATATACTCCTATAACAATAAATATACTTATAGCTAAAATAACAAAGCCTAAATCATTCATATTAAAATCTATAGTAAAATCTAATAATCTTTTTTGAGGAAGTAAATTTCTTATTCCTTCTATTATTTTATTACTACCATCTACAGCTATTAAGCATCCGCTAAAAAGACTTGTTATCATTCCAATTATTGCACCATTCATTTGAACTTCGTTCATTTTCTTAAAAATATTACTTATAAGAATCATCATACTTACACTTAAGGTTCCTAAAAGAGCTATTACACTTAAGAATTCTAATATACTAACTTCTATACTTATATTAAAAATCGCAATCATTCCCACTGAAATAATGCTAGTTGGAATTATAAGAACTATCATCATATAGAAAATTTGTCCAAGGGTATATTCTAAAAATGAGATATCTGAACTTAAAACTCTTAAGTATACTCCTGAGTCTCTATCTTGAAGAAAAAGGCTTCCTGTAGCTAATGCTCCATAAAATAAAAACATCATTAAAAATCCTACTATTTTAGTTACTACCATACTTTTTTCTTCAGTTCCCTTATATTCAGTCTTATTAATTACTGATTCTATAATTTCTTTTATATCCTTATTTGAATATT
>NZ_JBOGCC010000042.1:0-1121 GCF_051656525.1 Clostridium sp.
CTTATAATAGGCATCTCTTTAACACCTAAGATTGTAGTATATTCTCCTACTTCAGTTCCTCTAGGAGCTTTTATAAAAACTTTTAAAACACCCTCTTGTCCAGGTTTTAAATTGAGAGTTTTAGGGTAGTATTCAACCCAACTAGTCATATCTTTTTCATTTTTACTACGCTCTACAGAAAAAAGATATTTAATTGAAGAATTAGTTCCATTATATAGATAGTATTCTTCAATCTCTCCAGACCCTCCTATATTTTTATCAAAGCTCACAGGATGGATATTAACATATGAGTATACTTTAGAGAATAGAAGCATAAGTATAATAAAGATATTTTTTTTCATAGTTGCTCTCCTTAAAAAAGCCTCTAAAGTTCTTAGAGGCTTTTAAATTTTTAATTCTCTTATTTTGAAGCAGACTTACCAATAACAAGAGCTGGATTTTTACTAAATTTAACGCTTAATGTCGATGTATTTGAATAATTGCCTTCAACTAAATTATCTTTTCCAAATTCAGCAGCTTCTATTTTTGATTTTAAATCAACTTGTATATGTTTTTTATCTGTTGAAAATGTATTATTAGATTGACTATTAGTTCCAGATAAAGTTAAAGTATCTCCGGCTGAAGTAGCTGAAGTAGCGTTAGAAACTGTTCCAGTTAGCGTATGAGCAAGAGAAGCTCTGCCAGGAAGATTAATTAAGTTATTATTAGAGCTTGTAAGAGTTATATCTAGCATAGTATTATTTGGAAATGGTTCATCGTTTGCTCTTTTTATATAAATAGGTCTAGCTACTTCAGAAGGTGATGTACTTCCTTTCATAATTGTCCCATGATCTAATTCAATTGACTTTATTGCTTCTTCACCTTCTGGTCTTTCAGTTATAATAAGACCTGAATCAATTATAAATGCTTTAGTATTAATATCAATATGATTTTCACCATTTGCTCCAATATTTCCATTTGACGGTGCTAGTGATTCCGCTACAAGTGTTGCTGATAATGCTAATAATCCTAATAAAACCTTTTTCATTTTTAATTCCTCCCTATGTTATCTATATTTTTATTTTGTTAATTGTCTTGTAGTTTATATCTTCAAAGATTTCTATTTCATATGGATGATTTTT
>NZ_JBOGCC010000043.1:0-7669 GCF_051656525.1 Clostridium sp.
TTATTATCATGGTTTCATTGGTACTATGCCCCTACTCTCACAAAGCTAAAGAAATTTCGTTAAAGTTTATTTAACTTATATTCACCAACGCTCTAACTAAGCTGTTTTGTTGTGCTTTGCTTTCCACGTTCCATATAACTTATCATAGAATCTACTTAGGTGGTTACTCTAGACCTGTAAGCTTGATATTGCCTTTAACAATATAGTGACTTTCATAGAAATGATACTTACTCATCACCACTTACCTTGGATTTTTCCAAGTACACCATTTCTGGTATATCCGATTCTAGGCCTGTACATTCGCAACTTTGTCAGCACCACTGTGCATTCTCACCGTATAGATTCGACCCCCGACCTATCACTACCTCGACCACCTCTGGTTCGCATTTCCTCATCATAACATGTTAGGAGTAGTTCTCAGCCGACTTCACCGAGCTTTACACCATTAAATTTAGTTAGAATTTAATCGCATATCGGAGTATTAGGGGAGGCGTTTCAGGACGTTACTCCTTCATTCCACCTCTCAGTTATATAGTTCTCCATCTTTAGTTTATCGCTAAACTCTAGATGTGGCATAGCTTTTCACTATGCAACGTGTCGCACCATCTCCTTAGGCTGTGCTTTTGTTGCAGGGAGTACTCTAGTCCCTAATCCTGCTGCAGGTATAACTGCTTTAGTAACTTTCTTCATCCTTTTCTCCTCTATATTTGTAAATTTATATAAATTATAATTTTTTTATTTCATTACTAATTTTAAATTTTTTCTAAATTCTTTATTCAAAGAAAATATAATAAAACTTACACTTGTTGTTATTAATAATAATTTTATACTTTTTTCAATCCAATCTATCCATGTTTTTAATTCTTTCATATCAATAAATTTGATAATTAGATTTTCTGAAATATAAATAGCTAATACCCCTAAAATTAAATATTCGATAAGAATTTTTAAATAGCTCTTCCAATTTTCATTAAAACACACCTTAAATACCAATATTGGTTTAATTAGTAAAATAATTATTATGTTTGAAGCTATAGTACCTATTATTACACCATTAATTCCTATATAGTAAACTAAAATTAAAGATAATATAAGATTAATTACGCCTTCTATTATTGGAAGATGTATATCACTAAAAAATCCACAGCCATTTTTAAATATTTCGACTATTACTCTAGTACTTTGAATAAATAAATTTATCATTATTAGAAATACTGTACCAGAAGCTAAAATGTACTCTTTTCCTAACCATAAATCAATAAATGGATTTATCAATTTATATGTCATATAAGTCGAAATAAATCCTATAAAAATAAAAACAATATTTACTCTCTTCCAAAGTTCAAAAATATTTTCTTTATTATTTTTAGATATAAAATTTCCAATTTTTGGTGTAATTACATTTGTAACTATACCTATTAATGTTCCAATTATATTTATAATCATCATATAGCTTGAATATACTCCGACCATAGTTAAAGATATAAATTTAGAAATTATTATATAGTCTGTATTAAAAACTATTAATGCTCCAATTTTGTGCCAAAATAAATTCATCAAATCTTTTGATATATTTTTCTCGCGTTCTTTAACTTTTTTTATATATGAATAATTTTTTTTATAATAATTTTTATAAAAAATATACTGTATAATATTCTCTATAATTAAAAGAGTTATAAATCCTATAAAAGATTGATATTTTAAAAGAATTAAAATCTGTAATCCTTGAGATACAATTTTACTTATCCCTTGAATTATTCTAACTATTTCAAATTCTTGATTTGCAGTAAATAAAACACTATATTTTGCAAATCCATAACTTAATGATGTATTTAAAACATATAAGCTCCAATAGAGATAAATATCTTTATTTAAAGAGTTTTCCTTTATAAAAAATGGGATTATGGGATTTAAAATGAGACCTACAATTAAAACAAATAAAGCAATTTTTTTATAAATACTTTCTATTGTAGATACAACTATGTTTATTCTTTCAAAATTTTTTTCTGCTAGTGGTTTATATAAAGCATAAGTTGATGCTGTTCCTAGACCTAATTCTGCTAAACTTAAGTATGCTATCATTTGAGTAAATAATCTCATAAGTCCTAATTCTTTTGCTCCCATATAATTTGCAAAATATTTATTTACAATAAATGTCAATATTCCAATACTTAAAGTTATTAATAAATTTATAACTATTTCTACTTTTAATGATTTAATTTTCATTCTTGCCTCATTTTTAATTAATTTTTATAATAAACTTTTTATTTTTTTAATTATTATCAATATTTTAATATTTTTTTTCGAACATAATATTTTACTCCATATATAATCAATAGAATAGACTCTTTTGAAGTAATATCTTTTATTTTTATATTTTTTTTCGACCAAATTAAAACTTTAATATAATTTTTTCCTAAAAATTCTTTTAAAATTTCTTCGTCACAATACATATTTTTTTTATTATTATGAATCAAAGATTTACTATATTTAAAATATTTACTAATAATATCTATTGTAGCATAATTTATGAATGATATTTTATTTTTTAAAAGTGCATGTAATTTTATTTCATCTTTTGTCAAATCAAAATTTAATTTTTCAAAAAAATATTTATATAATTTTTCAAATTTTTCAAGTCTTTCTTTATATTTTAAATTTTCAGTTTGCGTAACACTTGATTTTAAAATTCTATAATTTAAAAGACTATTTTTTATATTTATAATTTTCTTTTTTTCAAGTAATAAATCAATCCACAATTTATAATCTTCCATACCCTTATACTCTAAGTCATAGTTATATTTATCTAATGTCTCTTTTTTTATAAAAACACTTGGATGACACACTGGACTTGCAAATAAAATATTTGCTTTTAAATATTTTTCAGTTACTGGCATTATAATTTTTTTTCTTTTAATACCTTCACCAAACCTTGTATAAGTAGTTCCTAAAACATCAATTTCTTTATGTTTTTTTAAAAAATTCAATTGAATTTCAAATCTATTTTTTTCGGCAATATCGTCAGAATCCATTCTTACTATATAAGTTCCACTACTTAACTTAACTCCTTCATTTAAAGAATATATTAACCCTTCATTTTTTTTATTTTTTATATACTTTATTCTTGAATCATTGAATTTTAATATTATTTCTTCACTTAAATCTGTTGAACCATCATTTATAATTATAAACTCAAATTGCTCATAACTTTGGCTTAGTATACTTTTTATAGCCTCATATAAAAAATCTTCTGAATTATAAACTGACATTATTACAGATAATTCAATTTTTTTATTCATTATATTTATTACCTACCTTTTTATTTAAACTATTATTTTCAACAAAAAATATCGCACTTAATATTCCTATAAATATATAAAATACTTCTCCCTTCACTTCAAATAAAATAAACATAAGAATTAATAAAAATTTTATCAGCTTATATTTGATACTATTAGTTATCAATATTATCACTATTAAATATGATAAAATTTGATTAAATATACCATAGAATAATATCGGTCTCATTATTCCTGAATCTGTATGCATATAATATGTCATATCTGAATTTGTATATTTTCCATCTCCTAATAAAAAAGTTACAGTTTTAGGAATAAATATCATCTTTTTTATTAACGTATCTCCTGAGTATCCAAATGATCCATTATTTAAAAATTTATTTATTGGATCACTAATCCAAATAATCCAATTATTTAATTTAGAATTATAGTCTTTTAATAAAAATATAATTACAAATAAAAAAATTGAACATACTAAAAAATTAAATAATAACTTTATTTTTTTTCGTATTATTATCTCATAAATACAAAATAATAATAAAATTAATAAACTCGTTAATATTGCAACTCTTCCATAAAATAATGAACCTAAAAACAACATAAACAATGTTAAACTATTTTTTAAATTATAACCCTCTTTTAAAAATAAATACATATTAAAAACAATTCCTATCGTTATTAAGAAACTTTCTTTAAACCCTGTGAATCCAACCAAACTAAATCTCGTTATATAATTTTGTTCTTGAATTAATTTATAATTTAGTTCTGATATATATATATTATTTATCCACATTTCTTTAAAAGCAGGACATAAAATAAATAATATTGTTGTTCCAATGTTCAAGCAACAAGAATAAATAAAAAATTTATAAAATTTTTCCTTATTTTTTAATTCTTTTATCGAATAAATTCCTAAAGATAAATATTTTAAAATATTTCTTAAAATACCCCCTATTATTATAGTATATGTAAAATCCATTGTTTGATGTAAAATAGGAAAAATTAATGAATCTAATAAAATTATTAAATATAACAAACTAATTATAAATATTTGTTTCATTTTTCTATTTTTTTTAAAAAATTCATATATCAATTGATAATTCTTTAATAAATACAATAATAACAAACTATATATAATTATATACTGAAAACTTTTATTAATTTTATAAACAAACATAAAATTAATAAACGTAAAAAACAAAACTCCTATAAAACTATTTTTTTTCATTTTCTACTCACTTTTTTTATTTCATTATAGGTTCTTTCACAATTTTTTTTATCATATTTCATGAAAAAACTTTTATGCCCTTCTAAGTATAACTCATCTACCTTAAACTCATTATCAACTATTCTTTTTAATTCATTTATTATTAATTCAACATTTTTATATGTTTTTCCAAAATAATTATTTAAATAATCAAAATAGCCTTCTTGGTATTGATTTTCAATAAATTTCTCTCTATCAAACTGATAAAAAATTATTGGTTTTTTCATATATATAAAGTCTGTAAAAACACTAGAATAATCTGTAATTAATAAATTAGATGTTTTTATTAAATCTTGAATATCAATATCTTCCGCTCTCAAAATTTTTACAACTTTATTTTTAGAGAATTTTTTTATTTGATCTTGCATATTTCTATGCGGATAAAAAATAATTTCTAAATTTTTATCTTTTGCAAATTTTAATAAATTCTCTGAATTTATAAATTCATTCCATTTATCAAAATATTCACTATTTTGTAATTCTTGATTCTTTTTTGAATTCATAACTAACCAATTTCTCCAAGTAGGCATTATTACAATTCTATTTTTTTTTGTACATTCTTCATGAAGTTCATCATATCTACATAAACCTGTATATGAAACCTTTTCTAAAGGATATTTAAACTTCTTTTTTACATACTCATACTCTAAAAAACCACCACAAAAAAATAGTTTAAATTTTGTAACAGGATAATATAACCACTTGCAATCATTTATTATAACCCCATGTTGCAAAAAAATAGTCTTATTTTTTATAATTCCAAAAACTTCTAAAATATAACCTATTGCTGCGTTAGGCTTTCCAGCTTTTTGTGTAGTTATATTATTCTCACAACATAAATAATATAACCAATGTCTAATTGTTCCATATTCTACAATTTCACCTATTTTTTTTATTTTTTCATAATCTACAGATTTTTTATTAATTGCATAGATTACCTTTTGATTTGGAACTTCTTTATTCAGATATTTAAAAAATACGAAACCATTATCTCTAGCTTCAAATTCATCTTCAGAAATTAACCAAATTTCTTTATATTTACCTCTAAAAAAAGGCAATAATAAAATAGATATTATTAGCAAAAAAATAGATTTTAAATCTTTTAAAGTCAAGTCTTTAATTCTACTCATTGTTAACCTCTTTTTCTCAATACTTTTAAGTATATTATTTTTCTTATTTCATTTGGAATTATTCTAACTACCGTCTTTAACATAATATTAATTATAAATTCTTTTTTATTTATAACGCCTAATTTTAAATATTTTTTTTGAAGAATCCATTCAGCTTTTACATATCTCCATCCGCCTCGTCTTTTGTAAGTATCATTTGTCACCCTAAAATATAAAAGTGGTTCTGGTAAATTATAAAATATAGCTCCTTTTACAAGCATTCTTCTCCATAAATATGAGTCCTCATTTAATAAAATTTCTTGATAGTTTCCTGCTTCTAATACTTTGGATTTTTTTAAAATTACTGTTGGATGATTTACTGGATCTCTATATTTCATATAATTTTTTATATCTTTTGTTGGCGCATCTTTTATACAAACGATATTCTCTATAGAATCAACAAATTCAGTCATATAACTTCCCAAAACATCAATATTTGAGTTCTCAATCATGTATTTGATTTGTTTTTCAAATCTATCAGAATATGCTATATCATCAGTATCCATTCTAGCTACTAACTCATTTTTGCATTTAAGAATACCTCTATTCAGAGCTACTCCTAATCCACTATTTTTTTCCAATTTAACTATTTTTAAAATATCTACTAATTTTATTTTTAATTTTTCAATTGTACTATATAATTCAGTTGTCAATGGTCCATCTTCTACTAATATAATCTCATTTGGCTTTAAAGTTTGATCATAGTATATACTTTCAATTGCTCTTTTTAGATATTCTGGCTTTTCATTTTTATAAACTGAAAGTAATACAGAAAATTTTTTATCCATTATTTTCTCACAACCTTAAGAATTGTTTCAATCATCACTTTAAAATTTTCTAATATATTAAATTTTTTTAAATGGTAATTATTCAACTCTACTTTTTTAGGTATTATATCTTCTATATAAAATTTTTTAGGATTTTCAACCTTTGCCATTAATTCTTCTTCATTTGATAAATAAATAGAAGCCTTTCCTGTTATTCCTGGCATTAAATTGAAATAATTAGAATTACATTTTTTATAATATTTTGAATATTCTGGTGTATCTGGCCTAGGTCCAACAAATGTCATTTCTCCTTTAAATATATTTACTAATTGAGGAAACTCATCTACTTTAGTTTTTCTTAAGACTTTGCCAATTTTAGTTATTCTTTTATCATTTCCGATTGTAATACTTCCTGTTTTGTCACTTCCTAGAGCCATCGTTCTAAATTTATAAATATAAAAATTTGTTTCTTTATATCCTGTTCTCAACTGTTTATAAATAATAGGTCCTCTCGATGTTAGCTTTATTATTAAAGCTATTATAATCATTGGAACAAACAATACTACAAACAAAATAGAGGCTAAAACTAAATCAAAAATTCTAACACTTAATTTCATTATCTTTTAAACTCCTTTAACTTCTCAATTACATATTTCGCATCCTCTTCAGTCAAATTAGATGAACATGGTATATTTAAAACTCTATCGTGATACCAAATAGCTTTTTCTATTCCATATGCTTGATGTTTTTGATATGGTTTTTGCTCATGAATTAATCCCCAAATAGGTCTTGTTTGTATATTAGCTTCCACTAATTTTTTTAATAATTCATCTTTATTCATACCATACTTTTCTTCATCTACAACTACTGAATAAAACCAATAATTTGGTCTTATATCTGCATTAAAAGGTAACAATGTCAATCCATCAATACTCTCTATGGCTTCTTTATATAAGTTATAGTTCTTTATTTTAGTGCTTATAAAACTTTCTAATTGATCTATTTGACTCGTTCCTAATGCTGCTTGAAGATTTAGCATTCTATAGTTATATCCTATCTCATCATGGATAAAGTATAATTGATCTGTTTTAGCTTGAGTTGTTAAAAATCTTATCTCATCTAAGAACTCTTGGTTATTAGATACAACCATTCCTCCTCCACCTGTAG
>NZ_JBOGCC010000044.1:0-4637 GCF_051656525.1 Clostridium sp.
ATTTTTGCTCAAATTTTTTCTTTTTAGCATAGCTAATGTTTTATTATGTAATTTTATTTGTGGAGATGTTTATAGGTGATGGAGTTTAATAATGGTGTGATGTTGGTTATAATAATGTATAAGGAAATGGAAGGAGATTTGTGAAATGGAGAGACTAGAGTTTGTTGAAAAATTAAAAAAATTTCATAAAATTATAGGAATAAGTGAGTATTGTTTTAAATGAGCCATCTATGGATAACTGGGGAGTTAAAGGTGGTATACAAGCCACTAATTATAAATTTGACTTTAATTTAAAAGTTGAGTAAATTATTTTAAAACTAGCAGGAGATTAAAAGCTTCTACTAGTTTTATTTTTTATGCTTAAGAAAATGTTAAGGAAATGTTAAGGAAAAGTATAGGGTTTACTTAAGAAGTTTCTATTATTCTTAGAGTATAGAAATTTTAGGGGGAGAATTTATGGTTGTTTTAGAGGTTAAGAATTTAAAGAAGTCTTTAGGTAAGAGAGAGATAATAAAAGATTTGAATTTTGCAGTTGAAGAGGGAGAAGTATTTGGGTTTTTAGGGCCAAATGGTTCTGGTAAAACAACAACTATAAGAATGCTTGTTGGTCTTATAAGACAGAATGCAGGTACTGTTGAGATATGTGGAAAGGATTTGGGGAAAAGAAGAGAAGAGGCTTTAACACATATTGGTGCAGTTGTTGAAAATCCAGCAATATATAAGTTTTTGTCTGGAAGAGAAAATTTAATGCAAATTGCAAGGGTAAGAAAGATTCCTAAGGAGAAGATTGAGGATATTATAAAGCTTGTAGGTCTTGAGGACAGAATAAACGATAAGTCAAAGAGATATTCTTTAGGTATGAAGCAAAGGCTTGGGATTGCAATAGCTTTAGTTGGAGATCCACAGGTTTTAATTTTAGATGAGCCTACAAATGGATTAGACCCATCAGGGATTAGAGAGTTTAGAGAGCTTATAAAGAAGATAGCAAAGGAAAGAAAGATTGCTGTATTTGTATCATCACATATTTTAAGTGAGATTGAGTTAATGTGTGATAGAGTTGCATTCTTAAAAGATGGTGTAATTAAGTCAGTAGAAACAATGGGACAATCTGCTTACGGAGAAAATAAGGAGAATTTTGTTTTAGTTGTTGAAGAGGAAAAGAAAACTATAGTAGATATTTTAGAGAGACAATCATTTATAAATAAAATATCTGAACTTCATGGAAAGTATCATTTAGTAATGCATGAGAAAACTTCACCAAAACTTTTACAAGTACTTATAAAAAATGATATTAGAGTTTTAGAGCTTTATAAGAATAGGGAAGGCTTAGAGCAAAGATACATGGAATTAGTAGAAGGGGGAAGTGAAACATGTTAGCACTTATTAAAAATGAGTTTATAAAACTTTTTAAAAGACCAAAAACAATTGTACTATTAATACTTTTCTTTTTAGCAGCAGCAGGACTTACAACTATTGCATATGTGGGAGCTAAGGGTGCTGAAAAGTGGGAGAGCCCAGAGTTTAGAATAGAACAAGCTAATGAGCAAATAAAATTTGCAAATGAGTGGATTGCAAATGATGAGAAAAGATTAAAAGAGACAACTGATAAAGAAGAAATTGAAGGATTAAAAGGTTCAATAAAAAGTGAAAAAGAAAATATAAAAATTTTTAAGGAAGAAATTAAACACTGGGAAAAGGAAAAGATAAATCCAACTCCATGGCAAACAGGAATTAAAGATAATATAGTTTCTACAAAAGAGCAGATAAGTGTAGTGAAAAAAGATTTAAAAGAAATTCAAGAAAATAAGTTAATTAGCAAAAAGGATAAAGAACAACAGGTAAGACAATTTGAAGAAAGACTTGCATGGATGGAAGAAAGTTTAACTTTAGATCAAGATTCTTTAGATAAGAACATAAAAAGAAGTAATGGTTCAAATTTTGATCCAGGAACTTTAATGATGAACTTTTCTATGATATTATCTCTTGCAATTCCATTATTTATAGCTTTATTTGGTAGTGATATAGTAGCTGATGAAGCAACTAATGAAACTTTTAAATTCCTTTTAATACAACCAGTATCAAGAGGAAAAATATTAATTGCAAAGTTTATAACTTTAATTACAGTCTTATTAGTTTTAATTATGACAACACAAGCAGTTATATATATAGGTGCTGGTATAATGAATGGCTTTGATGGATTAGATTTATTAGTTAAAGTTGGACGTGAGTATCAATATGATTTAACATCTCTTCAAGAGCATGGACAGAAGTTTGCAGTGCAAGTTGCAGATTCAGGATACTTTATAACAATAAAAGAGTTAATGGTACAAGTATTATTAATGCAAACTTTATTTATAGTAGCAGGAACAGCATTAGTATTCCTTGTTTCAACAGTATGTAAGAGTAGTATGATTGCTATGGCAATTTCAACAGTAATTTTAGTTGGAGGTTCTATAGTACCAATGTTCTCACAAAAATTAGGTGGAATGGCTCACTTAACATTCTTAGGATATAATAATCCAGGTTTTGTTATTCAGGGTGAAATAGGTTCAGTATATAATAATATTTCATATAAACCAGAGCTTGGAATAATTTTAATGATTGTATCAACAATTGCATTCTTAATTTTTGCAAATATAAATTTCAATAGAAAAGATATATTAGTTTAATATAAGGGAAAGATACCTAGAGAGTAGGTATCTTTTTTCTTTTTTTAGAAGTTTGCTATAATATAGGAAGAAAAAGAAAAAGAAAAGAGAAAAGGAGGTTTTACTATGGCAGCAGGTGTTGGAGTAAATTGTGAAGAATGTCCAGAAATAAAAAGTGGAAATTGTGATGGAAAAGATTTAGGGTGTGTATGCTTTAAATGTCCAAGAAAGCTTAGTGAATGTATGGTAACAAAATATTGTAGAGAAACTGAATCAGTTTTATATTTTGGACCTGAATGGTAGGAGGAAAAATGAAAGAAAAAATAAATGAATTAAAAGTAGAAGTAGATAAGATAGGAAAGATGAATGCAGCACTGGAAATTGCTTATTGGGATATGCAAACTAAGATGCCTAAGAAAGCAATAGAACAAAGAGCTGGTGTTGTGGAGTTTCTGTCAGGAGAGTTATTTAAGTTAACTACATCTGATAAAATTGGAGGAATTCTTGAGTATTTTAAAGAGAATACTGAAGAATTATCAGATATGGATGAAGGTATTGTAAGACTTTCTAAGAAAAGATATGAGCAAACAAAGAAGATACCAGAGGAAATGTATAAGGAATTTATTTTAGCATCAGCAATATCACAAGGTGCATGGGAAGAGGCTAAAGAGAAAAAAGATTTTGAAATATTTAAACCTCATTTAGAAAAGATGGTAGAGTTTCAAAAGAGATTTGCAGATTATTATGGATATAAGGATGAAAGATATGATGCCTTACTAGATCAATATGAAGATGGTCTTACAGTAAAAGAATTAGATGGTGTGTTTAAGGAATTAAAGAGTGGAATATTAGAATTACTTAATAAGATAAAAGAGAGTGGAAAGATTGTTGATAATAGTTTCCTTTATGGAAAGTTTGATAAAGAAAAACAAGAAAAGTTCTCAAAGTTTATCTTAGATAAGATTGGATATGATTTTGAACTAGGAAGATTAGATGAGAGTATGCATCCATTTACAATTGCATTTGGAAATAAGGATGTTAGAATCACAACTAACTATGAAAATGATGATATAACAAATGCATTATTTAGTTGCATTCATGAAGGTGGACATGGAATTTATGAGCAAAATGTTCCAAATGAGCTTCAATATACTGGACTTGATACAGGTCTTTCTATGAGTATTCATGAAAGTCAATCAAGATTTTATGAGAATATAATAGGGAGAAGTTTTGAGTTTTGGGAATACTTCTATCCATATTTACAATATCAGTTTAAAGAATTTGAAAATGTAGGTTTAAAAGAGTTTTATGAGGGAATAAATAAAGTATACTCATCTCTTATAAGAACAGAGGCTGATGAATTAACATATGGTCTTCATATTATAATAAGATATGAAATAGAAAAAGCTCTAATTGAAGGAAGTATATTAGTAGATGAAGTTCGTGATGAATGGAATAAAAAATATAAAGAATATTTAGGTGTAGAACCTAAGGATGATAGTGAAGGAATACTTCAAGATGTTCACTGGTCTGATGGTTCATTTGGATATTTTCCAAGTTATGCATTAGGAAATCTTTATGGTGCACAAATGTTACATGTGCTAGAAAAAGAGTATAATGAATTATACAGTGATATAAAATATGGAAAATTAAAGCTAGTAAAGAAATGGCTTAATGAAAATGTTCATAAGTATGGTGCAATTTATTCACCTAAAGAGTTAATAAAGATGATATCGGGGGAAGAATTACAGACAAAGTATTTTATAGAGTATTTAAATAAAAAATATTCTATTATATATAAAATTAAATAGAAAAACCTTAAATTTTACATAAGAAGAATAATTTTACTAAAAAAAACAATATGTTAATAGAATGTCAAAAGAATAGATTTTTTCTATACATAGAATGAAAAATTATTGTGATATAATCTTTAAGGAACAGTTAATCAATTTTAACAATTGCTTAGCTGTTTTTCTTTACTAAAACAAT
>NZ_JBOGCC010000045.1:0-1479 GCF_051656525.1 Clostridium sp.
CTTTCACTAATGTATTTAAGTGTTTGAATACCACCATTTGTAGGGGTTTCTATTTCGTTCACCCCTTTACAATGGTCTCTAATTGCTTTTTGAGGATTTGAATATCCAAGTGATATTGCAACATCTTTAGCAACAAACCATTCCTTGTCTCCAATCTTTGCAACTCTAACCTCACCAAACTCTTCATTGTTGAAAACCATTAAATCTTTTTTCATATCATTTATTCCTTTCTTTACCCTTGTGGTATTTTACTGATTACTAATATTGTGATTGAATTGCCACCATGGTTTAATTAAATCACAATAAATTTTGTTCATTACTGTTTAATGTGGTTTTTGGTTTTATCCATAACAACCACCTCTTTTGTTTTATATATATATATATTATATCATATGCTTGATTAAGTGTCAACCACTTTTTATTTGCATTATTTTATCCTATAAGGTGGCTGACAAATGTACCCATATAATTAGTCAAGTGAATGATTAAAACGTCTGTATGAGCTTATTAGGTGGTCAAAAAGATAGGTTTGATATAACATACTCCAATGCTTCATCTCTTCTTATATACTTTTTATTATAATACTTGCAAATCTCTTCAATGCG
Source organism: Clostridium sp. (assembly GCF_051656525.1). Lineage (GTDB taxonomy): Bacteria > Bacillota > Clostridia > Clostridiales > Clostridiaceae > Clostridium. Next base: position 606 of record NZ_JBOGCC010000045.1, read on the forward strand.
TTTTAGTGATAACTCATCTTTTCCAAAATAATCAAATGTATGTTTGTAATTTAAATAAATGCACTCTTCAAGTATTTTTTCTACAACAAGAAAATCAAATTGTTTATTTTCTATTCTAACACCAAAACTATCATATAACAAATAACAATCACCTTCAATGCTTGTCACTATTCCTTTATTTATTAAATCTTCAATGGTTTTAATATTTTTAAGATTATCCAAATATTCTATAATTGAAAATGAAAATCTTTTCAAGTTTGCAAAGTTGCTACTAATTGTTGTACCATTTTTCAAAGAATTTACAAAATTGTATAAAAATCTCCCCTCTTTGAACATTACATTCATTATCTCTCCTTCTCTTTTTTTATCTTCGGTTTCTTCAAGTATTATATATTCAAAGTTTTTATTGTTTTCATTATAATCATTTTGTAAAAACATGTTTTTATGTTTGTTTGCTTTAAGCGCTGATTCATGTGATTTAATTCTTTTTTGTATATCTTTTGAAAATCCTATATATAGTTTTAATCCATTTTTTATTGCATAAACTCCACTTGTTTTCATAATAACTCTCCTTTTATTTAGAATGGTAAAGAACTTTCAATTTCATTTGTTTTGTTTGTTTTTATTCTACTTTTCCTATAAGGTAGTATGAACTTATTGTAATATCCAACCCAATCAGCTCCCTCTTCCACAACCCTCTTAGCATATTCAAGTGTTAACTCATCTTCATAAAGGAGTTCCCTTGGAAAGAAATATCTAGTTGAAAATGATCTATCTCCTTTCTTTGTCAATACATATCCAAATTCCTCAAAAAATGAAATAATCTTTATTACAGTTGGCTTTGATATTTTTGTTTCCTCTACTATTGTACTTA
>NZ_JBOGCC010000046.1:0-3574 GCF_051656525.1 Clostridium sp.
CTACTAAAAATGTTGCTAGCAACTCTTTTTGCTGTTTTGTATCCCAAACAAAATCTCTTTGAAAATTTGGTAGAACTATTCTACCTTCATCTTCATCTTGGAATATTTCTTTTAATTTTTTTACTTTCACTTATTCCCCCTAAATTGCACCTATTATTTTCAACGCTTCATTTACTTCTCTTTCTTCTCTTTTTCCATCATACATATTTTCTAAAAATTCTTCTGGATTTTCTAAAAAATCTTCAAAATTTCTTATATATCCTTCTCCATCTTTCTTTAATATTTCATATAACTTATTTATACCCAAACTAGCACACTTATTAAATATATCCACAACTCTTTTATTATCTAAAATATCTTCAATACTATTATTTAAAGATAAGGCAACTGCATAAATTAAATGATAATACTCACTGAAATCAACTGGAGATAAAGTTCTAAAATCCTTTTTTTCTAAAACGCATTTTTCAATAGTTTGAGGCATATTTGAGTACAAATTAAATCCTATCATTCCAGCTAATATCAATAAATCTTTTTTAGTTTCAAAAAAACCAAACCCTACTTGTTTTGTTAGTTCATTATATATCTCATCATATTTTTTTTCATGTCCAAATCCTGATAACTCATTAACTACTTCTCTTCTTTTTCTTAATTCCCCTTGAAGCAACTCTTCCATCTTAAATCTCCTCTCTTACTATTGTTACATCAAATCTTTTATCTGATCCTACCCTTCTTTGATTTTCTAGAACATATTTTTTTCCTATATTATTTTTTACAACATTCTCCATAGAATCATTCCATTGCCCCGATGAAACCATAACTATAACTTGCTCTGATAAAACTGGTAACATTTTTGTAACATCTACTCTATATTCACTATCTAAATCACCATATGGTGAATCCAATACCAATGGATATATTCCACCATTAAAATCTAATGCTGATTTATTTTTTTCTCTATTCAACTCTTTCGCATAATAAACTAAACCGCCTATAAATCCAAGAGCTTTATTCTTACCTTCTCCTCCTGATGTTCCTGCTTCTTTTCCATCAGTATCAAAAACTTTAAATTCAAAATTTTCTGTAAGTTCAGCTTTATATCCTTTTTTGTTTATTTTCGAATAAACTTCTTCTATTTTTAACATCAATCCTTCTCTACCTTGAGCTTCCTTGTGCTTTTTTAGAGTTTCAAGACTTAATAATATTCTTTCAGCAAAATCTCTATTTATTCTTTCTTTTATTGACTTTATATTTTTTTTATCTGCTTCAATTTTTTCAATTCTAACAGAATTTAATTTTTTTTCAATTTCTTCTAACTCTATTTCTAAAGAACCAATACTTCTATTTAAAATATTTTTTTCTTCATCTTTTTTAACTAATCCTTCTTTCAATTTTTGAAGTTTGTTTAATAAATCTTTATTAACATCTTTTACTAGGATATTTAATTCATCTTGAAGATGAGTTATTCTATCTTCAGTTTTATAAAGCTCCATTTTTATACTATTTACATCTTGTAAAAAATTTCTTTTATCTGTATTTTTTAACATAAAATAAACTTCGCTTACCTTTTCACGACTTTCTTTCGATGCTGCACTTTCTAACTTCTCCATTATTTTTATATAATTCTCTGTATGACTAGCTAATGAAGCTCCACAGATACACTCTTTTAATCCTATTAACTCTTCTAAAAACTCTTTTTCATATCTTGATGGAATTTCACCCTTAGCTTTTTTTTCTTCTATTATTTTAAATCCATTTTTTAATATTTTTGAGGATATTATTTCAACACCTTTTACTGATAAAAATAAATCATACATCTTTTTCTTCTCATCAATTAATTTAATTAATTTTTGTTCTTCATTTTCTAAAAAATTAACTCTTTCTTTATTTTTCTCATCTTCTTTAATTACTTGTAAAATATCATCAATCTGATTATTTATCTCTTCTTTTTGTTCATCTAAAGATTCTATTTCTCTCTCTTTTTCAAATTTTTCATTTAATTTAATATTTTTTTTATTTTCAAGCTCATTTATTTTCTCTTGTAATTTTACTATATCCTTATTTGATTGACTGCTCTCATAATAGTCCTTCTCAAGTTGGTTAAATACTTTTGACGTATCTAATATTGCATTTTCTAAACTTTTTATTCCTAAAATCCTATTAATAGATTCTCTTATAACTTGAGCATTTTCTTTTTGTATACTTTTTTTTGTATCTTTTTCTGGAGATATTTTATTTAATCTCTCTCCATCAACAAAAAAATTTATTTCTTTAGGTAATAATCTATTTATTATTTCTTGACAATGGATTTCAGAGATATCGCCAGTTGTTTTTCCATCTCTAGATTCTATACTCACTCTAATTCCTTTAAACATATCATTTTCAAAGCTTACTTCTCTTGTTATTTTATACTCTTGCTCAATGCTATCCTCTGAAACTTTTCCTATTATATTTAGAACTACTTTTGCTGAACATACTTTTCTATTCTCTTCTAAATATTTTTTATTTACAAAACTAGCTGCGCCAAAGTTCTTAGGATCTCCCGATGTTAAATCTAGATTTCCGCCATACAATCCCCATCTTATCGCTTCTAAAAGAGTTGTTTTTCCAGAACCATTCTCTGCCTTTAAAAGTGTTATATTCTTTTCTCCACTACAAAATTCTATCTTTATTTTCCCATAATACGGTCTAAAGTTTTCTAATATTATGCTCTTAAATATCATTGTCATTCAACTCCACTGCATTTTTTATAATTATATCCTTTATTTTTCTCTCTAAGACTATACTAGTACCGACTTTTAATCTGTCTGGATCATTCTCTAATTTAATAATTGTAATAATTGTTTGCTGCTCAACTTCACTTAAGCTTTCAAAAAACTCTTGTCCTTTTGATTTCGTACTCATCTTTTCTCTCCTTATATTCCATAAAATTCTTTTAAATTTCTTAATTTACTTTCATTTCTATATTTATTTAAAGCCAAAGAATTGTACTCTTCTAGCCTTTTTAGTTCCCCCTCAACCATTTTCTTTTCAATACTAAAATTAGAATCTTGAATAGGTTGATAACTTTCATAACTTCTAGGAACAACTAAAAAATCATGTATTTCTGCTATAGATTTGTTGTCTGATTTTCTTAATATTCTTCCTCTTCTTTGAACATACTCTCTATAATTACTTGTGCTTCCTAAAATATACGCTCTTTCTATAGATGGAATATTTATTCCCTCGTCTAAACACTTTATTGCTACAACAGCATTTATATCTTTTTCTGTAAACTTTTTAATAACTACTTCTCTCTCCTCTTTAGACTCTTCAGAAGTAAATTTCATAAGTTTAAAATGTCGATTTTTTGATACAACTTCCATTACTTTATGTATAAATTTCTGTTCATTACTTTCATATTCTCCTCTAGCCTTCCCAGCACCAACATATATTAAATTATTAAAACTATCTTCATCAATAACTTCTAATAGTTTTTCTATTTTACTATTTGTTAAATTGAGTAATCTAGCTCTTTTAAAAAGTAACATTTCTAAAGCTGTTGATTCTTTTTTTCTATCTTTTAAATTTGAAT